>CAYSJV010000030.1:0-18617 GCA_964431435.1 uncultured Candidatus Poseidoniales archaeon | reverse complement strand
TTTGTCGATATTCCATTAAATGTAAGGGGGAATGCAACCCTCGTATTAGATGACTTAGAAGTATACTATGATTGGACCCCCACTCTTTCTTCTTCTCCACACGGAAGTTTTGCGGACGAGTTTAACCAGCATTTAGCAAATATTACTCCTGATGCAAGTGGAAATATCAGCGTCCCAATCAATGTTACAAGTGGGAGCAGTGGAATAGTAGAATTATCTAACCTTCTGATACAATTGGGAGCACGCTCGCCTTCAATAGGAACTATCATACTTCCAAATGATGTTATAGTTCCTGATAATCAAGGCTATGTTATTGGCGCTGAAGTTACATCCTATCAAGGCCTAACAAATCTTTCATTATTGACCATGACACCACTTCTTGCAGATACGAATTCACGTCCGGTTTTTTATTATCAATTCAGTTCAGACTCAGTGACAGTTTCTGATTCCACAAACTCAGTGACGAATTTAACTAGTAACTTTCTAGCTCTCAATTCAGACACTGCGAGGATTGAGTTGACATTTTCTGCGACTTGGAACTGGATACCAGAACAGAATGTTGCATGGGAAGTTGAAATTGAAACAATTGATCTATTGTCTTCGTCAAGAATCTCATCTCAAACGACAAATCATGAAAGAAGAATGGAAATTATATCCTTACAAGTAGATGATGAAACATATCCTACGGATGGTGCATCAGATCTTCAAAATGGAGAATGGGTGGCGGGCGGAGATAACTTAAGCTGCACTGGAGCAATTAGGTTCCTTGGAACTAATAGTTTTCCGATGTCTGGAGATGTTGTAGTCGAATTAGTCAATCTTACAGGTAATAGTACCACAGATTCTAATGGAGTGTTTAACATTATTACGCAAGTCCCAGATATTAACTATTACAACGGATTTACATTTGGTGCCCATTTAGTCAGTAGTTATGATGTGACTCCGGCAGAATCAGCCCAACTTACAATTTTCATCGATTCAACTGCACCTGGGATTCAAGTCAATTCACCATTAGGGGAGAGAGTTCAACCTAATCATCAAAACCTATTCAATGTCTCAATTGCTGATAGTGTAGGGTTACCCGATATACTTGCGTTTTATTGGTGGGTAGAAAGTGTGCACGATGACGGTGATGGGGTACCTGAATTGTCAGAATATTCCTATAAAGATTTAATGAGGCAAGTCAATACTGATTATTTCCATGCTAGTTTTGATGATACCTCAAATAGTGAAGGGCAAATGGTATCCTTGTTTATTGAAGGAACAGATTATGCAGGTAATGCTATCGATGGTGGAGGCCATGGCTTCGAGCAAGATTTAATCCACTTTTCCAGTTTGGTACCATCTCCTAGCAATTTAATGTCTACCACGCTTGAGTATTCACATGCAAGTGTAATTGTTCCGACTAACCCGGTCTGGCTTAATTTTAGCTTGCAGGATGATAATTTGATAGAGGATATTGAATTAGTCAAGGTTGATTTCGGTCAAGATATAGAGTTTAGTTGGAATTCTGATACAAATGAAATATTCACTAATGAGATTTACCTTTATCCTGAACAATTCATCATGTCTGGAGATGGAACAACTATTGATATAAAAATTCAATTTGTTGCTTCTCCTTGGTTTGATCCTGTTAGCAAATATGGGGATATTACGTTGCATGTGCAAGATTCATCAGGTACACACACATTTGATACAGGTTTTGGGTGGAATTTTAATTCAGACATTCACCTTTCAGGTTTTACTGCATCTAATTCAGCAGCAATCAATGGCATCATATTGGAACAAAATGCTTGGGTTTCTCTTGGCTCAACATTGAATGTTAGTGGAATAATTAGTTATGCTAATTCAGAGATATCTCCTCCCATTGAATGCTATTCTGCAGAATTAAAATCACCCTCTGGAAATAAATATTCAGTTGGGGTCGATGAATATGGAGTTTTTAGTGGTTCAATGATTATACACTCAAATGGAATATATGAGGTAGAGCTAGAACTAATGTGTGGAGATTCTCAAATAATTCCCTCAACCAACTCAATAACCTTGAGATTTGATGAAATCCCTCCAACTCTCGTGGCAAACGTTCCATCCATTATTTCTGCAAATTCAACTGAATTATCTTTACAATTTGACATAAGTGAGCCAGATTCAGGGTTAGCTCCTGGAAATATTCTACTGGATTGTAGTATTCGTCAAGACATAAATACGGTGGGAGACACATTTGCAGTTATTGCAGAACCTATTTTTGAAGGGGCGGTATCACGTTACAGGGCTAATATATCCACAGATCCATTTGTTGAAGGAGATCACTTGGAATGTTGGATGAATTTGGTGGATGTTGCAGGAAACCCTCTGGAGGGAAAAGGCTCAAGTTATGCTTGGCCAATTGAATTACTTGTTGTTGAGCAAAGGCCGGATTTAGTTTCATATGAGCTAGGTGTATTTCCGAATCCCCCTACTGTTGGTGAATTGACTCTATTCAATGTCACTATAGCTAATTTAGGTCAGAAAACAGATGAGGAATTCATTGTATCTATATGGGTTTTTGATGAGGAAATAGGAAATAGCACTACTCGATTCTTGGGGGGAAGGACAACCACTACAGTTTCGTTTGAATGGAAAATGGATTGGGTAGGAGAACTTGAAATTGTTATCATGGTAGATCCTGATAATGCTATACTAGAACAGGATGAGACTAATACGTGGAAATATGAAATTCAAGTAGATGATGAAGCAAGGCCAAGTATTTTCGAATCAAATATTGTTGCTGTTACAGGTACTACTACAGTCCTATTACTTGCGACAATCTTCGCATTACTTTACCTACGTAATCGAAATATTGGTGATGATTATGAAGAATGGGATGAAGATGAAGATGAATATGAAGATGAAGGTTAATCTAATATTTACCTAGCATGAGATAGCCAGATTCCTCTTTGTAATAATTTGAAATCTTTCCAGTAATTTTCATACCTTTTTTTTCATAAAAACTGATTGCGTTTTCATTACTAGATTTAACCTCTAGTTGTATGTCTTTGAATCCACTCCTTTTTATTTGAGATATGAACACTTCCCAGCATTTTTTACCTAAGCCCCTTCTTTGAAATTTTGAATCAATCGCAAATGCAAGTATTCTAACTGTATGTGAATTTAATGCTAAAGATGCAAATACTCCTATTATCTGATTGTTTATTTTCAATAACAGGTTAGGTGTGTCAAGGGATAACGGTAGCCTTTTTAGGAGATCATTACTGTAATTTACACCGGCTTCATTAGTCAATAAATTCCGAATCTCTATTAATTCATTTTCTGAAATATTTTCAAAACTGTCTATACATTCCCATTCAAGTTCTTCACTGAGTAGAAGATTTGTATTTACGGCAACCACCTACCTCAAACTCCCCTACGTTTGTCCGAATCTAGATCTGATCTTCCAGTTCTTGGTTTTCCGCGTGAAACAGTCCCCTTCTTGTTTTTCTTTGATTTGCGTTTTTTTCTGGACTTACCCTCTTTTTGTTGGTAAGTAACTTCACTTTTGACAACACCTTTATTCAACAGAACTGTCAAATCTGAAAGTGAAGTATTCGCTTCACCAGATTTAACTGACGACAGTATTTCTTCAACACTTCTCCTATTTTTTCTGGTATTCTTTCTACTTTTCAAATATGCTTTATATCTTCCAATTTCTTTACTAAGTTTACGTAATTTCCTTTTGCTACTAAACAATCTACCTTCGAGCCGTGATAAATTTTTGAATATATTTTTTGCATTAACTGATTTAGATTTCCCCTTTTTCGGTAATTCAGTTTCCAAACCTCCCTTTTCATTTCTTAATTTATCTAATTGTATTACAATATCTCTTTGTTCCAATATCTTTTCTCTATAATTATTATGCGCTTCAGTACTAATTTTCTTTTTCTCAAGCATACTTTGCAGTTCCATCAATCTTGAAAAATATTCTTTTTCTTTCTTTAAGCTGGGATACTTGTAACCTACTATCTCACCAGTTAACATTTCGTATAATTTCTCCAATTGCTGATTTATTTGAGGCTCCATTAAGATTATTTTAGAGTTTATCTCATCGCGAAGATTTTTTTGTTTTTCAGCTTCTTCCTGTAATTTTCTAAGATGTCTCAGTAACTCACCACGTTCACCTTTGATTTTTGAGAGGTCATCATAAGTGAGTTCCAGTGCTTTAGAGATATGTTTTAAATCTTGATACTGTTCTTCAAAGTCATCTAAATCATGTCTTAATTTGGCTTGATTAAACTTCATGTCATCTAACTTTTTTTCAATATCTGATAGTTCCATACCATACAAATCTTCGAATAAATCCCGTTTTTCAGCCATTTCAAGACTCACCCTCTTTTGTTTTTCTTCTCCGAATGGCGTAGGAACTATCCCCACCCTCTTTGACACGAACTTTATCTTCCATGAGTTCATCAAAGCCACCTTGAATTTTCTCTTCCCAATATTTTATTGATTTATCACTGCCTTCTATGAAATTTTCAACCTGATTAATATTCGACATAACTTCATTTAGTATGTCTTTTAATTCTTGTAATTGTTTTTTCATTTCTTGCGGGTTACCCTTTGCATCTTCTTGTAATTTTGTTTGATAATCTAGGGCATCCTGGCATTCTTTTTTCTTGGTTTGCAAGTCTTTTAGGATGGTTGGAAGTGATGTTTTTAATTGCATTCTACGATGAAGAATAGACTTTGCTAAAAATTCAGGAGATATCCCAAGTATGTCAGAGGCCTTTACTTCCATCGTTTCGGCCAGTATCAGGTTATGCATAAAGGTTGACTGCGAGTGCCATTATGACAATAACTTATGTTTACCCCTTCTTAACTGGTTATAGCGTGCGTAATATAGCCGAAGTATACTTGATGGCGATTTTAGTACTAACTTGTGTCATATTCCCTACTGTGCTTGTCAGTGCTGATGGTGCAGGCGGTGCATTGATCTCAACCGAGTCTATCACAATCTCTGGTGACGGTGGTGTTGGGCAAGGAGATATCCAAGTTAATTTCAGTTTAAAGGAGATGCAAGGAGATGAAATTAATTCTACCTATGCTGTAGTTTTAAGTGATTTCGATGGCACTGTACTGTCTAATCAGTCGCAAACAGTAAATCTACTGGCAGATACAGAATTTAATCTAAGTCACACATTCCAAAATGTTCAGCCAGGTATTTACTTTCTCAAAATATCAATTCTTGCTGGCGCAGCGCCTATCGGTTTCCAATCAAATCTATTCGAGGAAAATAGCAATTTTACAGTTCAGAGACTAAATCCTCACTCTATTTCGGTCCCACCAACAGCTCAATGGAATATTCAAATTCTGAACGGCTCATTGCTGGTGTCAGGTAACGAAACCCAAATGGAAGGGGACTCACTCGATATTTCATTTCCAGTATCAAATGTTGGTGATTTAAATTGGACAGGTAATTGGAGATATCTCCATCTTGAACCCGACACAACACTTACAGAAGTAAACGGTCAAATTACAGTTAACAAAACGTCTACTACCCCTATTGATTTTTCACTTTTATCCTTAATAGAAGGTACACATATACTGAATTTCAGTTTAATCGATGCTAATGATGCTGACCCCTCTGATGATTATAGAATATATCAATTTGAAGTTGGCCCCCCACCCCTAGCAAATATTACAGTTATTTTAATCTCAGATCATGCAGAAAATGCCACAATTGGTAGTTCAGTTGAATGGAATCTTTCCATTGAAAATAGTGGTGCAATTAGTTATTCGGGAACAATTTATTGTTATGACAAATCTCCTACTAATACCGTCTATGAGAATAGTGTTACACTAGATGTTGGGGAACAAATGTTTGTTGATTTGATAATACAAGCTTCACCAGGTACAGTAAGTTGTGAGGTACTTGGTTCACAGAGATTAAGCGATGAATCAAGTAATTACTCGGAATACATGTATGATTTTGACGCAGCAGAATTTGCATTGGCGGGACAATCTGGCATATCTGTTAATGGTGGCCCATGGTTTGCAGGAGATACAATTCAAGTATCCCTGCTTGTACTCAATCAGGGGGATATTGAGGGTAGTGCATCACTTAGGATGGAAAGTGGGAGCTCTATTGGGGATGGAGTACCAGTTTCTGTCGAATCAGGTAGCAGTTCAGAATTAACTACATCAATTACCATTCAGTCTCCCGGTACAAATATTATCTCCTGGTCGGTCATTAGTCAAGATGGATATGTGTCTGAAAATCTAAGTGGTGAATTTGAAATTTATGTTTCTTTAAGCCAGTGGCTAAATACATCACTAAATCAAATCGATTTGGATTCAAACGGGATGGATGTTTATTGGGCAGTAGAATTATCAGAAGGACAGTCTCGACAAATACGTATTTTGGTAGGATATACAGATTCAGATGATGAGGAAATAACACTTCTAGATTACGAGGTTTTTGTTGAGCCCGGGCGCAGAAATTTTGCATCTACATTTGACGTAATAGATGGTGCGAAATTAATGTGGATAAATCTTCAACCAATAAGTTGGACAGCATTAGGAACAATGACTGTGACAGAAAATGTTCCAAGTTTGTCAGCCATACAAAACTTGGATTTTTCATCAAAAACAAATCCGGCAAGGCCTAGTGCTGGTCAAGGTGCCGAATTAGAGTATACGATTTCAAACACTGGACAGTTAAGTACAACACCAAGTACATTATTTTTAACTGATACAAATGGAATGATCTTGTGGAGTGAGGACATATCTGCACTAGGCCCAGGATCATCTGATACTGGAAAAATTAGTATTGCTAGCTGGCCAGAAGGATCCGTAGTAGATTTAGATTTGATATGGAGGGTTGATGGAACTGAGGTTACAGAAGAAGGGACATTTATTTCAGAGTCTGTTTCAAGTAGCCCTGAATCATTTGGAGAGATGCTCCCTTGGGGTAGTTTGTTATTGGGTGTGATTATTTCAGTTCTTGTAATATTTGGGAGCAGAATTGCCCACACATGGGTAAATAGTCAAAAAGATTCTGAAAGTAAACAATTTTCACGCAAATGGAGCAGAGCCACTAAATCCGAAGAAGAGGAACTTTCAGAAAGTAAGAAAGAAGTTTCTTGCACCTCATGTAGCCAAAAATTGAGAGTACCGTCTGATTATGAGGGCCAAGTAAGATGTCCAGCATGCAAACATCAATTTGATGTGGAGTCAGATGAAGATGAGCAACAGTTGGAAGATATACCAACTCCAGTTACAACTGATGAAGAGATAGATGATGTAGTGGAAGAAATTGAGGAAATTAAACCAAAAGAGCCCAAGGAGTACACCTCATCTTCATCTACGGATATTGTTAGATGTCCAGATTGTGAAAGTAAACTTCGTGTGCCTTTGGAAAAGCGCCCAGTTAAGGCAAGATGCCCAGCATGTAAGGTTGAATTTAGGGCATTGAAGGATTAACCACTTCTAAATAACGCTCCATGCCTAGCCAGTGCTGTGAGTATATGAAGCACGAGCCAATTAATGAATCTGAAGAGATGTATCTCAAGACATTGCTCACTCATCAATCAACTGATCGAGAGTTGCCAGTAAGAACTACTGACGTTGCAAAGGCACTGGAAGTATCCCCTGCTTCAGTAACTGAGATGATTCAACGTTTGGCAAGTAAAGGATATGTTGATTATGTGCCCTATAAAGGTTCAACATTGACTGTTGAAGGACTTGCAATAGCCTCAAAAATAAAGAGGAGAGAATCATTGATGGAATTATTTTTAATCAGATTGATTGGATATAAGGGTGATGTTAAAGAAGCAGCATGTAAACTAGAACATGCACTAACTGAAGAATTAGAGGTTGCGATTGATAGGTTGCTAGGTTTTCCACAATTTGATCATTCAGGCGACGAAATTCCACATGTTTTTCGAGAATTAGATTTTATGGGTAGGAATCAATTGCTTCCACTTAGTGTATTATCTAGTGGAGACTCTGCACAAATTGAATTGATGATTTTATCTGGCCAAGAATTGAGGACTGTAGGTGAATTAGGTTTGGATATTGGCACAAAAATAGTTTGTACTGGTGATGTTTTTACGGTAGGAGAAAAAACACTCAAGTTGTCTGCAGAAACTGCAAGCAGAATAGTAATCCGAAAGATTTCGTGAGCGATGGTGTTGAAAACGTCGCGTTACCTCCGTAGTACATGGCAGGTCGAGAACCCAGTGAAGAAGTGACTGAAGAAAACACTGATTTGCGTGTCCAAGTACAGGCCATGGAAACAAAAATTTCCAAGTTAAAAACGTCTAGGTCACATTACAATGATAATGCAAAAAGAATGGCCGAGCAAAGAGATTCTGTTCAGGCACAATATGCTGAACATCGCAAAAAGTTAGATGTTAAGTTTGATACTCTGAAAACTATACGCAAAAGAATAAGAGTGCACAAGTCAAGAAGAAACTCATTACAATCACAACTTCGAGAATTGATTACTAGAGTTAAAGATAGAAGGGTGTCGCATAAGAAAGGCAAGAGTGTCACATTCCAGTATAACGAACTAAGCAGTGATATTGCTCGGTTGGAAAATGAAATACAAACACGCGGGGATTTATCACTCAAAAAAGAAAATAAGATGCTAGATCGAATGAGAGAATTATTCAAAACTAGAGAAGGGCTTGAACCTTTGATTGAAGAAACAGAAGTGATAAAAATTGATTTGTCAAATATAGAATCTGCAATATCTGAAATAAAGGAACAGGCAGATATTGAACATGAATCAATGGTTTCTGCTATAGAGGAGGCTGAAAAAGAATCTGAGGGGCTGGATGATATGTTCAAGGAGAGAGACTTTCTTCAATCAGAGGGCGATAGGCTTCATGCATCATTCGTAGAGCAAAAATCGAATGCAAATGATGTACATGATAAGATATCAGCACTAATAAAAGAGGTTACAGGTTTAAAGAACCAAATTAGTGCAGAACGTAAAGAACGAAAAAGTTGGATTGACAATCATAATGCGAGTGTTCGTAAGGAAATGCAAACTGCAGCCGAGAATGATGATATAGCAAACTCATTGGTAGATCAATTACTTACAGATGGTAAATTGACGATGGGTGGGATATTGGATAGCGATGCCGCTGCAACATCAAGCACATCTAAAAGTAGAAAGAAGAAAAAACCGATTGCAAAAGCATCCCGAGGTAAAACTAGTAAGTAATCCGAATCTGAATATTACTTAGTGCCCTCTAGTTTCCATCTTAACTTCTAGGTTTTCAATTTCTAATCCAGGCATAGCTGAACCTACCATTTCACAGGCTTCGGTAATTTTTGTAGAATCATTAAAGTGATGAGTGGCCAATACTATCGCATCAGCAGTTCTAACTGGATCTGAACTTTTGAAGATTCCAGAACCAACAAAGATTCCATCCATCCCCATGTTCATCATTAGAGCCGCGTCTGCAGGAGTTGCGATTCCTCCAGCAGAGAATGTTACTACAGGCAAGCGACCTAACTTTATGATTTCATTAGTAATTGAACACACTCCCTCTCTACATTCTTCAATAGTTCCAAATGGAGTGTTATGCAAATCCATACTCAACTCTGATGCATTTTTTAGTCCCATAAACCCGTTTGTTATTTTATCAATAGAATCATTCAATAATGCCTCACTACAGTTGCTTACAAAATTTATTTCATCCGCAATTAATCTTGCATGTTTTACTGCTGAAACAACATTTCCAGTTCCTGCTTCACCTTTAGTGCGAATCATGGCAGCACCTTCGTAAATTCTTCGAACAGCCTCACCTAATTTTGTAGCCCCACATACAAATGGAATTGTAAAATCATTTTTTGGGATATGGTAAAATGGATCTGCTGGAGTTAAGACTTCACTTTCATCAACCATGTCTACTCCTAATGATTCCAATACCTTGGCTTCATCAGAGTGCCCAATCCTTGCTTTAGCCATCACAGGTATTGAAACAGTTTCCATTATTTCTTTTATCAAAGTAGGATGGCTCATTCTGGCAACGCCGCCATCTGCACGGATATCCGCAGGAACTCTTTCTAGTGCCATAACAGCACAGGCACCTGCATCTTCAGCAATTTGAGCCTGTTGGGCGTCAACAACGTCCATTACAACACCGCCTTGCTGCATTCTTGCAAAGCCACGTTTGAGTAACTCTGTTCCATGACGTAATGAGGACATATCTAAATTCAGCATAATATTCCCCTCAGTGACAATTTCATAGATGTTTAGTCATCAGCCAGTACTGGTGAATCACCCATTGCAATTTCTAGGTTTGGAGCTTCTTCTTCGTTTCTAGCAATCCAAGATTCTTCTTCATCGGGAACGTCAGTATCTGCATAAATTGCTTCTACAGGACACTCAGGTATACATGCAGCGCAATCAATGCATTCATCAGGGTCAATTACTAAATATTCTTCTGCTTCTCTAAAAGCCTCTACAGGGCAAACTGCAACACATTCTTGATACTTGCATTTTACACACCCTGATACTACTACATGTGTCATATCTATTCCACCTGTATGCTCTGAACACAAACCTCGTATTGAAAGTATTGCAGACTCAATTTTCATTTTTTGCAATATCTAATGCCCTTATTATTTCGGATTCTACAATGTCTTGTAAATGTTCATTGGGATATACTACAAATTTTATTCTTCCTTTTACCACCTGTTTTTTGTGTAAATCATCCACTAACTCAATATTACCTGTTACAAGTTTATTTTGACATAATCGAATGTGAAGTTGCTTTTGGTCATCTAACCTTTCCTCTAATTCCAACATTATTTGTTGCAATACCTCCTCACCTAATTTTGCTAAACAGGTAATACAACCTTTCTTTTTTGTAATGTCCGCAGTAAGAGAGTGGATTTTGGATCCATGCCAAGATTTAATTTTCTCTCTTTTCACTGTGATATCATCTGGAGTTAGCCAATTTATCGCTTCTTCAATTACACTTATGGATTGTGTTGCTGCGACCGTGGTAGTCCAAAGTATCCTATGTATGGGCATAACACACGCTACAGATTCCATGATATAATTGGTGTTATTATTGCAGGTTTTGCAATTAATCAGTAATTTGTGAATTAGATCATTATCAGTGTTATTCAAATAGAGGGTGTGGGTCGCAAATGCCGCACAAAGTGTGATGTGGAATAATATGGCAAGTCGTTCAAGTGCTCAATCCCGTGCTGCAGTAAGGAAGCAGCGTGACAAGTGGCGCTCCAAGAGATGGTATACATTACGTGCTCCAAGGGACCCCTGGCAGTACCAAATCATAGGGGAGACCATCGCAGAGTCCGATGAACAGGTAATCGGGCGTATATATGAATTAACACAACAAGAATTCGACGGAGATTTTACAAAAATGCATGTGAAATTAAAGTTCCGAGTTTCAGGCGTCATCGGTCAAGATGCAATAACTGAATTTATTGGGCATTCACACATGAGCGACCATACACGTAGACAAATTCGTAGACATAGGGCTAAATTTTCTGATGTTGTAGATGCAATTACTAAGGATGGTTATCTATTGAGGGTCAAACCACTTGTTATCAGCGAAAAGAGAATGAAAACAAGTATAAAGAAAGCATTGCGTTCGGTATCATCCGATAAAATCATATCAGCAGCGGCCAGATCTACTTTTTCAGAATTTCAAAAATTACTCTTTGGACTAGAATTAGAAAATGAAGTTCGTGATGCACTGAATGCAATACACCCTCTAAGAAGTGTAGTATTACACAAAAGTGAACTACTTCAATCCGGTATCTCTTCTGAAAAAGGACCAACACTCGATGAAATTAGAGATGCAGAGGCTCAAGAGAAATCAGATAGGGATGCAAGAAAAGCAGCAGCCTTGAAAGCGGCAAAGGAAGATACAGAAGATGAACCTAAGGAAGCAACAGTTCTAGATGCAGCACAGGCATTAGAAGATGTAAGTGTCAAAGTTGAAGTTTCAGATGACGATTCAGGAGAAAAAGAAGGTGTGAGTAGTCCAGAAGAAGACTCAGTCGACTTTTCAACACTCCCTGGTGTGGGGAAAGCAACTGCTGAAAAGATTAGTGCAGCAGGATATTCGTCATATGCTGACCTAAAATCAGCTGGTGCAGATGAACTTTCAAACATCAAGGGCGTTAGTAGTGCTTTGGCACAGAAAATATTGGAGCATTTAGATTGAAATTCTTAACCACTTTTTCAGGGGGATTTTTCATTCGAATTGTTATAATTGGCGGGACTGGCTTGCCGGATATAGGCGATGGAAGTGATTTTTCTGAATATGGGTTGGTATGTGAGAATAATGATGATATTCTAGTTGATACAAAATTTGGTTCAGTTCCGATGATAGTTCAAGATTATTCAGTAAATGAGACAGGGACAGCAAAGTTGTTTTTCTTGAATAGACACCATTCATCCAATAGTGAATCTACGCCACCTCATATGATCAGCCATCGTGCAAATATTTCAGCAGTTGTCTCTTGCAAACCAGACATTGTAGTTTCAATTTGTTCAGTTGGGGCAGTAAATATGGATTTCCCACCAGGTATGGTTGGTTTGGCCAAGCAGTATGTAGATTTTACAGGGATAGTAAGTACATTTTTTGATGACAATGCAGTTCATACATCAGTTACTAATCCATTTGATTCAGAACTTAATACTAAGTTAATAGAAATATTGAAATCCAATCAGAGTGAATTATTTGGAGAAGATGATTCTAGATATTATCAGACTTATTGGATGACTAGTGGGCCACAATATGAAACTCCAGCTGAAATATCAGCAATTCGAAAGTTAGGTGGAACTTGTGTAGGTATGACACTTTCTTCTGAGGCTAAACTTATGGCAGAGGCAGATTTAAGATTCTCTGCAATTTGTATTTCTTCAAATTGGGCCGCAGGTGCAGATTCACTTGATCCAAACGCAGATTTACATCATGAAAAAATAAGTGCTAAGGCTAAGGACAAACTAGATTCAGTTTGGCATTGTATTGCAACCCTCATTATTGGTGAATGATTAACTCTCATTTTTCATAGAGGCAATATGTAAATTCATATTCATCTACTTCTGATGTTGGGTAATCTTGCTGTTTTAATATTCTCCAATTTTTGCTATTTAATTCTGGGAAAAACACATCCGGGCTCTCTATTTTAGTTTTCACAAATGTTATGTGAAAATGAGCCGCTTTTTCCATGAATAGTTTGTATATTTCTCCCCCTCCAGTAATCATCACTTCAGCAACATCCCCCGCAGCATCTATTGCTTCTTCAGGACTATTCACTTTTACAACCCCCTCAACACCGCTCCAATTCTTAGATGTAGTCATGACAATGTTTTTTCTTCCAGGAAGTGGCTTACCTATAGATTCAAATGTTTTGCGACCCATGATTATTGGTTTACCCATCGTAATCTCTTTGAAATTTTTCAAATCAGTCCCCAGCCTCCATGGTAAATCCCCACCTTTACCAATAGCACCACACTCATCTATGGCAACTATGATACTAATTCTCATGCTCAACCCTCTATACAGAAATTGGAGCCTTTATACCTGGATGTGACTCATAGTCTTTTATTTCTATATCTTCAAACCCAAATGCATCTATATCTGTTATTTTTGGATTTAACCAAAGTTTTGGCAATTTAAATGGTTTTCTTTGTAATTGTTCTTTAGTTTGTTCAAGATGATTATTGTAAAGATGCGCATCTCCAATTGTGTGTACCAAGTCTCCAACTTCTAATCCCGAAACTTGAGCCATTATATGTGTCAATATTGCATATGATGCAATGTTGAATGGGACTCCTAGAAAAACATCCGCACTTCTTTGATATAATTGGCAGGAGAGTTTACCATCTGCAACATAGAATTGGAAAAATGCATGACAAGGCATCAAAGCCATATCGTCTAATTCACCAACATTCCAAGCACTGACAACAATTCTTCGAGAATTTGGGTTATTTTTTATCATGTCTAAGGCAGTTTTTATCTGATCAATAACTTGTCCATCATTTGTTTCCCAAGTTCGCCATTGCTTACCATAGACCGGTCCTAGATTCCCCTCTTCATCAGCCCATTCATTCCATATCCTAACTCCATTTTCTTTCAGGTAACTCACATTTGTTTGCCCAGATAAAAACCATAGTAGTTCATGAATTATTGATTTGAAATGCAATTTTTTTGTAGTTACTGCAGGAAAACCTTCTGCCAAATTAAATCTCATTTGGTGTCCAAAAACACTTATTGTGCCAGTACCTGTTCTATCGCCTTTTTCAACACCTTCATCAAGCACCCTCCGCATTAGTTCAAGATACTCTTCCATGTGTCCACTTCAAACACGGATTTATTAGTCGGTCAAAGAACTATGCCCTTGGAATAATCTAAGGAGCCCCTATCATTTTTACAGAATTCATGAATTGATTAGTAAACTTGCGTTGTAACTTTCTTACTTCAGTTTCTCTCTCCACTGTGCTTAAATTGAGTAATCTTTCTACTTCTGTATTATCCAAATTTCCACCATTTTCATCAGCAACCCATTCATTCCAAGTGATGGGCATACCATATGTGACAGATATTTTCCTCCATATTCGCGGAATTTTATGTTCTTTTGGAGTCATCCATTGCCTGCTGCCCTTGATTGCTATAGGAATAATCTGAATATCGGGATAAGATGACGCTAATCGCGCGATTCCAGTTTTTCCTTTTTGAAGGAATGGTGGCGATTTTTCCCTCGACCTTGTCCCCTCGGGAAATATTCCAAGCGAGTGTCCGCCATTCAGCATAGCGCTTGCAGATGCTAGAGCATCTAAACCTCCTGATTCTCTATGTGTGGGAATCTGTCCAGTTGTTTTCATTACAATTCGTGTGTGAAAATGATTGAAGTGATCTTCTTTAGCCATATAATGGAGTTTTCTTCTCGCACCAGCAATAACTAAAATTGGGTCTATATGTGAGAGATGATTAGCGGCAAATATTGCATTTTTCCCTTTTGGTATATTTTCAAGCCCATTATATTCTATACGCAGAAAGCAGCGGATAAGTGGTGCTAACACTAATCTGAATATTGTATACCACGGTGTTTTATCATAGAGTGTACCATGTGGCTTAATTTTTGCAATCTCTGCAATCTTATTCCAGTTATCCGAATTCATGATTTACCTCAGATTTAAACCGCCCCTATCTCTTTTGCTTAGAAATTTAACCGTCAATATCTCTTATTAGGGCTATTTTTTAGATTAGTTCCCATCGGGGGGCCGATGGTGGTGTATACTAGACCAGCGGTAGTCTATTCAATTACACTGATGTTTCTTTTTTTGGCACCAAATTTTGTAAGCATAGTCAGTGCCTCTGAGGAGTGGGAAGAGGATGGTTGGTTGAACAATCAATGGACTGAAATGCGTTTGGACAATGGTGATGAATTCGGGTGTCATGGTATGCCAAATATGGATTTGTCAAAGGAGACATATGAGACTGCAATTGCCTGTCGGGAATATTTGGAAGGAATGACTGCAGCATCTCGTTGGTCAGATAAACCAGTTTCATTTGGTGTAGATGAAAAACTTACATATTCAAAGCACAAATTACTTTCACAAGCAGGATTTACAGTTCATGGTGTAAATACTGAATTGGATAATACATCTTGGCATAATAGTGATGACTATCCTTTAACGATTGATAGTTGGTGGAATTTAGGCCAGGTGGGCAGCATAGAATCAGGGGCTAGTGAATTATCTGAAATACAGAGTTTAGCAGAAAATGGAGGATTAATAAATCTATACTGGGAGGCTAGAATTGCTGATTTGAAATTAAGAACAAATAGTGATTTGGTTAATTGGTTAGAGTCAAATAATTCGTGGATGACAACGTGGGGTGAAGCTTGGTCCTATTGGAATTTCAGATCTGAATTATTTGATGTTTCCCAAATGGATCCAGATTCATGGGAAATAGAATTCAATACAACATCAGATTCACAGGTTTGGGAAATTCCAATCACAAGGGGATTTGTAGTTGGTGAAGGTATCACACAATCAGTTTATGTCGATGGAGCCATTTTATCAGAGTCTAGTTCCAATAGTCGTAAACTGGATTCAGGATGGAGGCAGGATGGTTCAATACTGTACCTGACAATATCATCTGGTGATGTTGCAACAGTTAATTTTGACATTGATTTGTTGGCCAATAATTCATCACCTTGCCATGAAAATCATTCCTCCAAATTTACTAATTGCGAATCTATAGAACGACCTCTTTGGTACAACAATCATAGTTGGGCGCTTACAATAACCGGACACCATACTACAAATTTGTTTGATTGGTCAAATAAATTTGATGAATCACCACTTGTTTTTACATGGCTAGTTATGCCTACACTTAAGGATGAATATACACTTTTGTTACCCTTGGTGGGGGTTGTCGTTGCAGTTGCAACTATCTGGTATGCCAAAAAAATAATTTTAGAGGATCGGAAGAAAAGAGTGCCAGCACTCTCAGATGAATAGCACCAACTTCCCTTCTGATATCATTGACTTGTTAGATAATATGCATGATTTCACTGGTGAATAGGGAAGCATTGATGTCTGTGATGTGTTGGAGTGAATTGGCGGAACTATGGTAGATGGAGTTAAAATTGATCCTTGGTCATCCTCACAATCAACAGATTATTCAGGAATTATTCAACAATTTGGATTACAAAAAATGGATTTGGTAAACATCCCCAATCCAAGTATGTTGCACAGACGTGGTATTGTATTTGCACATAGGGATTTTGACAGAATTGCCCGGGCACAGCATGATGGTGAAAAATATGGTGTGTTGACAGGACTCATGCCATCTGGGAAAATGCATTTGGGACATAAAATGGTTATTGATCAAGTGAAGTGGTTTCAGGAAAATGGAGGAGATGTAACAATTGCTGTAGCAGATTTGGAAGCACATGCGACAAGAGGATATTCACTTGAGGATTGCAAAAAATATGCATTGGATGAATATGTAGCTAATTATGTGGCTATGGGACTTGATCCTGAGCGTACTTCCGTATATTTTCAATCTAAACGCTCAATCGTACAAAAACTTGGTTTTTCTTTAGGAAAGAAAACCAATCTTTCTGAATTTGAATCTATCTATGGATTTGAAGGCGATACAAATTTGGCGCATGTCCAGGCACCTCTAGTTCAAGCAGGAGATATTCTCCATCCTATGTTAGATGAATATGGGGGCCTAAGGCCAATTGTTGTGCCAGTGGGTGTGGATCAAGACCCACATCTAAGGTTATGTAGGGATTTAGTTACTAGATCGAATTGGTTTAATGTAAAGGAAAGAAAGAATGGGGGTTTGGTTGTGGGCTTATCCATTCAGGATGAAAATTCAACTACGATGGGTGTTTTGAGTGACGGGAAAATTGATAGAAACGCAAGGGACTCTATCATAAATAAGGTGGTAAATTCAATTTCCAGTCTCGGATTTTCTGATATATTACCCAATCCCAAACATGGTACTGTTGAAATCCCATCTGCAACTAGTAAAGATAAAGATTCAATTAAGATACAGTTACTTCGCATTGAAAGAAATTTAGGCGGCATGGGATTGTTGCAACCCTCAAGTACCTACCATCGATTTGCTATGGGGTTAACTGGTGACAAGATGAGTTCAAGCAAACCCAATACAACACTTTTCCTTTCAGATAGTCTTGATTTAGTTGAAAAGAAAATAAAATCTGCATATTCTGGTGGAAAAGCAACTCTGGAGGAGCATAGAAAACTAGGCGGAAACCCAGAAGTAGATGTTGCGTACCAATATCTCATGTTTTTCTTCGAATCAGATGATAATGTTCTTACTGAGTTGAATAAAAACTATCGGAATGGAAAAATATTGGCAGGAGAGATGAAGCAAATATGTATCGATGCTGCCAAGTCTTGGTTTATTGAACACAATGAGTTGAAGGACCAAAATTCACATTTAATAATGGATTTTCTTGATTGATTTTGATTGAGTAATTCTATGGTCTCTCCGACTACTCGCTCAATCATGCGCTGGGAATGTGATAAGCTAGTTGAATTTAACAAGGCATTTGAAATCAATTATTCGGATGAACCCATAATTGGTTCAAGTGATCTTGCAGAATTGAGAATAAGGTTACTTGAGGAAGAAGTAAAGGAATATGCAGAAGCAGTTCGTGACAATGATATTGTAGAAATATTGGATGCACTTGGAGATATAGCATATATTTTGGCTGGTACAATTCTTAATCACGGTATGCAGGATGTAATTGATGATGCATTTTCTGAGATCCATCGTTCAAATATGGATAAACTAGTAGACGGTAAAGCACTAAAAAGAGATGATGGAAAGGTAATCAAACCCGAAGGTTGGCAACCTCCTAACTTGAATCAATTTCTTGAATCTAATCCTCGTTAGAAACTACAGGTGGGTCATTACCTACTGGTAACTCATTTAATTCTTCATCAGTTAATTCTCTTTGTAGGGTATTCTCATCTAATATCTGGCTGTGGCCCCTTGGATCATAAAATTCAATAGAGAATGGTTCAGATATGTCTCCAGCTATCCATTTTTCCAATTTATTCTTTATTGAATTGCATTCTGAGAGTGCCATTACAT
>CAYSJV010000029.1:495-18734 GCA_964431435.1 uncultured Candidatus Poseidoniales archaeon | reverse complement strand
AAACCTGATTCAGGCAAAGGAGGGACGCTTGAAGTAGGAACTTCAATAGCCGGATGGCTTGAAGTAGGATCTTCGATTGTAGGGGGGCTTGAAGTAGGAACTTCGATTGCAGGAGGGCTTGAATCGGGAACTTTGGCAGTTGCTGCCATAATACCTACATCGCCTAATAATTCACTAGCTGAGGGGACGTAATCAGAATCAGACTGACCATATCTAGATTCAACATTACCTTCATATCCCGTTCCGAGATCATATTCGTCATCACTATCCCCACTTCTCAATACTGTCACCAATACTAAAATCAAGGCTACAAATATTAAAATTAAAACCCCAATAGTCGCAATATCCCATACTAAGCCTAACATTCCAGAAGATTCGCTGCCCTCTGCATCACCAGTTACATCCCTTGATAGAGTAACTGTAACTTGTGCGCTTGCCACATCTATATCTGATGCAGCCCATACTGTGAAATTTACTTCTTTTGTGTCTTCTTTAAGGGATAAAAGTGCAGACTCTCCAACTATTACTCTCACAATTATCTCTCTTTCATCATTCTGCACCAAGTCAAACCTATCGTCACCCGTAGTTGTCCTTACTGTGAAATAACCTACAGAATCCCTATTATCAAATTCTATTTCTACGTATTGATTTTCGAAATATCTATTTGAAACCTTCAACTTAATCTCATATTCATCTGCCTCTGTAATAATTGGTGTTTCCAAAGCAGTGATTTCCAAATATCCAATAGAACCTACATTGAAAGTACCTATTCCCGAGTCCTCTACACCATTTACAGCCATACTTTTTGCATTAACTGATAGTTCCAATTCCCCGTTAACCCCTACTGCAAAAGAGTATGTTACAGTCACATTATGTGATGCTCCAGGTTGTATTACAGGTGTAATGGAATCAGGCATTCCATCTATACGAGCAGCCATTCCTGCTTCAGGAGTAAGTGTAACCAAATACGAATCTTCAACATTTCCAGTATTAACTATCTCAAAAGTTGTTGATCTTTCAGGCTCACCTCCTCTAAATTGTTCGCCAACAAAATCCTCATCAATAGTTTCTACAAGATAAGTGTCAAGCACTGTAACAACAAATGCTTTCGTTTCTTTGTAAGATGGATTGCTTGAAGACTCTATTTCAACCTGAATGGTATAATCTCCTGGATCAACACCTTTTGGCATTGGTAATGTAATTACAATGTCAACAAACCCACCATATGCATCCAGAGGTGGTGTTTGTCCCGCTGTACCGTCTGATAAATCTGTAGATAAACTCAGATCTAACTTCCATGCTCCCATGGTGAGTGCAGTATCGAGTGAAACCGTGAAAATATCTTCATCATTTCCATCATTTGTCACGCGCAATCCCAACTGTTTTTCTTCATCGTTTGCATATCCTTGTATTGAATCCGCATTGAGCATAATTGATGCATCATTCATGACCGGGACTACGATTGTCATGGTGTGTATTGACCATGCAGAAGAATCAGTAACTCCTTGTGCCTTAATATTTATTGATACATCTCCTGGAGTTGCATCTGATGGGGCATTTATCTTGATTTTAAATTGGGATGTATCTCCACGATCCAAATATATCTCATCGGCTGAACTTCCATCCATATTTTCAATCTCAACTGATTCTACAGGACTCCAGCCAATATTATCGAAGAAAGCTATGAACTCATAATTTGCACCCAAATTCCCAGTATTTTGGATCACCATGGTCACATTTCCACTTCCACCAGGGTACAATGTAAGAGCCGGGTTTACAGGTGTATATTCAAAAATAGACACACTAGTATGCTCTGCAACATCAATTGACATATTGAAATTCCCTTTTTCTGCACCTGTGTAGTAATCTTCAAACCAAATTTCCCAATACAACCTTTCTACGTTAGAACCTGGTGGTATTGTTTGGTTAATCCAAGCAGTTGCTGTTTGACCTGAAAAAATATTTATGAATACATCGTCTCCATTACTTAGGGTTAAATCATTATCAATTCTTGGAGGAAGCCAAGACGAATTAGTGTTAGATGTAGCAACCCTTACATTTGCTGTTTTATACCCATTATTCAAAATAGTACATTGCATTGAAGGTGGACTTGGATCGTTTGGAATTACATCAAATCCTCCATCTGGATATTGATTTGTATATATATTTACACAATCGATATCTAGGGTATACTGAGATACATTCTCCACTGCAAATATGGCAAAATCATCAATATGGTAGCCGATATCATCACCTGAGTTATCACTTTCAAATACAAATCCAACTCTCCAAGCTTGATTGCCAAGTTCTTGAGGAGTAGGGTGCCATTCAACACCAGTCCATTGCCCGGATGTTGTTCCTACTCCAGTTATATTTTCAGTTAATTGCATTCCACCTGGACGCCATAATTCCATTGCAACTCTATCACCTGCAGCCATAGAACCCCATGCATTTGATGCAATATCTATCGAAACAAAACTAGAACTAGGTATTTGTAAATAACAAACAGGCCAACCGAACCATTGCGAACCTGGTTCTAATTGACTATCAAAACCAGGAAGAGGTACCGTAGCAGAATTACATTGTTGAGTAGATGGTAAGTATGAAAGTACTAAACGATCTAGAGAATTAGAAGGATACATGTTTGGAGGGTTACGGTGATGGTAAGAGTCGTCACCAACGAATCCTGCACCGTCATCAACCCTCCAAGAACCCAAATCAATTGCATCTGGTCCGTCTACATTTGGTGTTGTAGAATATCCCCAAGGCATCATGAACAAAGTATCTGGAACTGCCGATTTATTTTCTAAAGTATCTCTCCATACAGCAACCGGTACATCGCGTGACAACTCATTGTTTGACATCGTACTATCTGTATCGTCAACATCTACAATTATGCTTGCGGTAAGTGAATAACCACCAGACAACTCCCCATTTAAGATTGTACTATGGGCAGCACTTGGTGTCCAAACTGTTTCTAACCAAACTGGCTGACCTTTTATGATGTTAGCAACATTAAACGTTTCTTCCCACGATACAAATCCAATTGGATGTATTGCTTGAACAACTACTGTAGAGTCAGATGTTTGCCCAGCACTACTTGCCAATTCTTTTACTGTCACATTTACTTTTAGTGATGTTTGTCTTATTGTGAATTCAAGTGAGTCTCCATTGGGTTGCTCCCAAACTTCGGCAGGTGCGGAAGTATTACCTAACTCGATACTTAGTACCGCCCAATCTACACTAGATCTGCCAGTAGTTTCAGAGTCAGAAAAATTGTCTTGCAATTGTGAGTTGTGCGTTGTATTTAGTGCTAAACTCTGCAAAAGAAGTAGTAACACAACAAACGAGAATATACCGCCGGACCTACCACCCATATCTTACCCCAACTGTGACATCATAAAAAGGTTGATTAGTTACTGATTGATTCAAGATTATATGATTTGAGTTTTTTTTTAAACTATTATTATTGCGATTTGGCGTAAGAAATAGGCACAAGTCATTAGGGTAAGTTGTGATTCGTAGGCATATGTCACGTGGTGGCCACAACCTATTACCACGAATTTGGCTAACGGGTGTTGCCATCGCACAAATAATACTGACACCGATAATAGCATTCTCAATAACGTACTTGTTTTGGTTTGATTTTAGTAACCAGAGTTTTCAAGGCGGGATAAATACACATCTTATCGAATGGATTGTGTCTGCATCACTTTTCACAGGTATGACTGCATTGATATTAGCATTATTTGTAGGTGGTTTTACTCCCAACTTTATTGTCAAACAAGGCGGGTGGTTACCTGCATTAAGGTTGAAGGGACTAGTTAGAGATGCAGAACACATATCAAATGCAAAAATGAGGCATCAAGTATCACCTTATGGGAAACTCATAAAATTGGTATCAAAAAAATTAGACGAAGGATATAGCCTACTCGGAATTCATGGTGGATTGCAACTACTAGCAATACCGTTACAATTGGCACTTGTTATTACTCCGTGGTTGCTTTTGATTACATTTGAAAATATGGCTGTGGGAGGTAGGCACCTTGAATTCGTACTAATTTCATACATAATCATCCTCATTATATCCCTAAAGGTATTTCCTGTGTTGGCGAATCGCTTCATAGTTACGGCCACATTCACAAGAAGATGGATATACAGTATGACAAAATTATCTTGGTTGGCTCCAGTACTCGTACTATGGATGTTAGGTAGGATTGCTAGCGTAATCGTAATTGGTGGCTTTGGAGAAAGTATAGACATAAGCACTGAACAAGGGACATTTAGTGCATTTGTAAATAGTGAATCTGTGCCTAAAAATTCTTTCCTTGATCTAATGACTGCTCTTTCAGTATTACCACTTGCTGCATTTACAACATTAGCAGTGTTGGGTGGAGGGAATAGGATACTTCCTGATTGGCTTAAGATAGAAGATGGGTGGGAACCGCCAGAAGGGGAATTGGAATTAGAAGAGTCACCTTATGACGATGTTATTTTGGAAGAAAATCAAGAATCTTCATCAGATGAAGTAAATTCTGATAGTGAGGATGATATTGATGGTGATGAATGAACAATAGGATGTCCATCCAACAATAAAACTCTCAAAGAACCTCTGAGCATACCATCAGAATGAACTCTTCCTAAATCCGGGCGAGGTTCATTTAGAAGAATTGATCTACAATTACTGCACCTTATTGCTGAAATTTCCCAAATTGGTTCAGGTAGTCCGCAGCAAGGAGGTTTCTTCAATTCCGCTGGATTAGTGGGGGGAAGTTCACTCAACCCAGAACGAACACGTACATCATGTAATGAATGTACAAGTTTCATCGAATAAGGATACTTTTGTAATTCATGTACACTTGCAGGTAGTATTCTCACTAAGACAGTCCAGCCTCCTGCCAAAAGAAGACCGAATCCTAATGCAGATCCATTCCATCTTATGATTATCCAACCGAATACAAGAGGAGGTATTGTATATAACAATCCAGACCAGTAAAATTTCCTCATAGAGAGAATTCTTGCTAGAAGTTCGGGAGTGACTTTTACAGGCTCAGGGTGCTTTGAAAAATTATAGTTAAGTGATTCCATTCTACTGAAAAACATCAATGGAATCCTAGGAATGACATATCCAATTAATAGCCCAATAAAAAATAAAAGAAATGACCAAAGAAAGGACATAATATCTCAACATCTATTTTTGTAAATCTCTTAGAACCTTTTCGACTTTGTCCATACCTAATTCAATCTGTTCTCGAGTTGTAGTATAAGCAAAACGAAGATGTCCTTCGCCAGATTCTCCAAATGCAGAACCAGGGCTACAAAGAACTCCTCCTTTTAGCAGTTCAATTGCCAAATCCTCACTATTCATCCCACTTACTGATACTTTAGGAAATACGTAAAATGCGCCCTTGGGGACATGACAGGATACACCTGGCATCTCATTCAGTCTTGAACAAATAATATCTCTTCTTGATTTGAATTCACGTGCCATTTCTTCAGGATAATCATTGGCTTCCTCAAAGGCAGTAAGAACTGCATATTGCATAGCATCATTGGAACAAGCAGTAATATAATATTGCAATTTTATTACTTGTGAAATTGCAACTTTATTTGCGGAAAGAATATATCCAATTCTCCATCCAGTCATTGCAAATGTTTTTGAAAATGAATTTATCAGTAGTATTTTGTCATATCCAGTTCCGAGAAATGATATGTGTTTTGAATCATATATTATTCGATCATATACCTCATCAGTAATTATCCAAAGATTGTGCTTAATTGCAAAATCAAGTAATTCGTCTCTCTGTTCGGGTGTAAGAGTTGCTCCAGTAGGATTAGATGGGAAATTGTACAATATCGCCTTTGTAGATGAATCTACTAATGATTCTAAATCTGCTATTTGTGGAATGAATTCATGTTCAAATTTACAGGGGTAATACCTCGCTTCCCCTCCTGTAAGTTCTACATCTGGCCCATAAAGTGGGAAATATGGTTCTGGCAAAAGAACATTATCGCCTGAATTTACAAGTGCTAAAAAGCAATTCAAGAGTGCATTTGTACCAGACATAGTCATACACACATTACTTTCATCCAAATGTGGTTCATACTCACCCCATGATTCTGCGATTTTTTTACGTAATTCTGGAAGTCCTGCTGTAGTTGTGTATTTGTTCTTCCCTTCAACCATTGCTTTATGAAATGCCTCAATAGCAATAGGTGGTGGTTGGAAATCTGGTTCGCCTAATCCAAAAGAAATGACCTCATCTCCCGCCATATCAAACATTTTACGTACTCCGGTTGGCTGTATAGCCAATGCTCGGTCAGAAAAACCTAATTTGTTTTCTTCATCATTCAATGGCGGCATTATTAGTGCCAAGAAGTTCTACTTATTCAACCACACCAACAACAATTTAGTTGATTGAATGCACTAAAATTTAGTCTTATCATATTCATCTAAATTTTCAGATTTAGCCTGAGATTGTTCTCCATCATCTAGTTCAATCAACTCAGCATCAAAAACACCCTCTTCTGCTATTTCTCCATTATGGAAGGTAACTGAATTATTCGACGACTGGGTAATCAAGACAAATGTTATGACTATTATCGCTAATACTATTCCAATCATAGTTACAATAAATGTACCACCTATCCCTGAGCCCGAGTTTTCATTATCATAACCAACTATCGAAATCACAGACGGGACGCTATGAGATGGGTTTTCTGTTCCATTTGCGTAACCCCTTATTTCGACTGAATGATTTCCGTCCCCAATCAGAGAGGTATCAAGATTAATTGACCAATTGAATGCTGGACTGTCTGGAATTACTCCCTCGTTGTCATAAGTTGCTTCATACCACTCACCTCCATCTATGCTATATTTTACGGATGAAATTGTGTCCTGTTGTGCCCATGCAATACCTGAAATTACTGCAGTTCTAGTAGACTCATTTTGGGTGACGGATTCTATATGAGTTTGGAGAGACAAGGAAATGGCATCAACTGGTATGTTTGTATCATACAGATATTGTGATAATTTGACTGCTTCATATGCATCGACCATACCCCACCCAAAATCTCGATTCCAATATGGATCAATAGATGGGTATGTCGGTTCTCCTCTACGTTCAGCAGTGTGTTTCATTATCTCCTTCAGTAGTAATGGGTCTAAATCCGGGTTGGCTTCTAACATCAATGCTGCCACACCTGAAATCACTGGTGCTGCATAAGAAGTACCGCTACCCCTTCCAGTGTAACCATTCTGTGAAGCATCCCCTCCTAAGAAGTTATTACATCCTCCATCACTTACACAACCTTCTGCTTGGACAATATTTGTTCCTGGAGCAGATATCTCGGGTTTCAATTCATCATATGGGTTGTTATCTCCATTATCTCTCCTAGGTCCTCTACTCGAATAACTAGCAACTTCGTCATCATCCCGAATGACAGTGTTTTGATCATCTGTTGCACCAACAGTGATGGATAAACTAGAGGATCCCATTCCACTCAAACCATCATTATTGGGTCCGTCATTACCTGCTGCTGCAGAAACTACAATTCCAGCAAGTGTTGCCTCATTTAGCAATCTAGAATGCATGTCTTCTCCATCAGAACCACCCGCCTCATGTGATGTAATTCCCCATGAAAGTGAAAGTATGTCTATGCCATAATGGTCTTCGTCAACACCGGACCATGCAGTATCCTTGTTGTCAATTATCCACTGAATACCATTCAGTGCAGATTCGTAGAAATCTTGTTCAATAAAGTAATTTTCAAAGGGCCCTGCACCTACATCAGTACCTATTCTTACATCAACTAATCCTGCTTCAGGTGCTGAACCTTTGAAAATTTCTTGTTGAGTCCCATCTACAGCATTCCCATTTGCACTAGCCATACCCATACATGCTGTGCCGTGTTGATTTCCATCATCTGGATCAAATGCTCCTGAATCATCCCTACCTCCTGCTAAAACACATTGTGGATCTGAATGCACATAACAAACAGCATCATATCCCGCAACCCATTTATCATTTAATCCGGGGTGTTCGTTGTCAACACCAGTATCAACCATTGCAATATTCACACCATGTCCTGACACTCCTAAATCCCAAGCACCAATAGGATATTCAGAGGAACTTCTAGATTTTGATGCTGGTGTCTGCACATCACCAAAAAACATTATTTTTCCATAAGGCTCAACCATAACCACACCATCTATCTGAGATAGTTCAATTAATCTGGAAGAATCTACCCAACCAATCAATAAAGCATCTATCGAGGGGAGTTCTACAGTTACATTGAAACCTTTTTGATTCAATAATAAGATATCTTTCAAAGTAGGTGTATGATCATAAGACAAACCAATTTTTACATTACCCTGATATGTTTCTAACCAATCTACAATTGAATTTTTGTTGAAATCCATTGTATTTTCAATCCACCATGGTTGAGTTTGAAATGTAGGCAAAGGTATTTGATAAGGTACTTCTGTTGTTTGATTTGGATTAATAAATTGCCAATCTGGAGTTTCTTCTGTAGATTCAGCTGAAAAAGCAGAAAGGATAGATGTGCTCATTATCACACAAATAAATAAGGCCATAATATGTTTCAAATCATCACCGAGTTATACATTGCAGCGCAATCCCCAAAATTAAATCGACCCTTTCGTGAGAAGATGATTTTTGTAAGGTAATATCCGGTTAAAAATTCTACAACGGTTGATATGGTAGATTGTGGTGGCACTGCTGGGCACGTAGTATAGCTTGGATAGTACGCCGGCCTTCTAAGCCGGAGGTCGCGGGTTCAAATCCTGCCGTGTCCGCCAGTTTTTGCGTTCAAGGGAGTGCCCCGATGTTATCATATAGAGGAAGTTAGTCGCACGGCCGTTACCATGAAGCGAGGATCGAGGGCTTGGAAGAAAGCCGGTCAACAACGTTGGAAATGGAGAAAGAAAAAGTTGCGCAGAAGGAAACGTGCCAGAAGACAGGCAAAGCAATAGTTTTACTACAATATTTGAAACATATTTGGTGTTTCTGAAATTATTTATCCTCCGCTGTTTTCATAAATCGCCTACTGTTGGTTATACACCTTGGGGGTATAGTATAACCTGGTAGTATTGCGGGCT
The DNA here is from genome assembly GCA_964431435.1 of uncultured Candidatus Poseidoniales archaeon. Classification (GTDB taxonomy): domain Archaea; phylum Thermoplasmatota; class Poseidoniia; order Poseidoniales; family Poseidoniaceae; genus CAYSJV01. Next base: position 9,613 of record CAYSJV010000029.1, on the reverse strand, counting down.
CCAGTTGCACGGGAATGAAGACATGGTTAGGCTGAAGTTGATGACCAACTGGAGAGCTGACCCGTGAAATGTTCTCTTTTAGAAAATCTAACAGAAGATACCCGCCGGTCTGGGTTCAAATCCCAGTGCCCCCATTTATCATACTTTTTTTGCACATTTTGGACAACGTAATGGTTTACGGATTGTTTTTCTTGCCCAAATATTTCCACAATTATTGCAACTCCAACTTTTTGTGTCTGATGCAGACAATAATTCTGCCCTCAAACGTTGTAAAAGTGGAGATTCGGAAAGAGGAGGAGATGGCGCAATTTCAGATGTTAGTTGTTCGTGGCGTTGGTTGTGTTCGGCCAATCCTGCAGCATGTAACAACTCATGAACAAGTGTATGATTGTAAAGTTCCTTATCCTCTAACAACACAGGATGCAATCCAATAACTATCTTACCAGGGGGTAGGCGTTGTTTTATTTTTCTTGAAATCGTATTATGATCGTGTTCAAAAATTGTAGCCCCTAGCCTATCATCTGTTGTTTCAAGCCAAGAAAGAGTCAAATTATCTGGAAGATGTCTCAAAAATGGTGCTTCTTCTTTGTTCAATACTCCAGTTATTTCTTTTATGAGTTCATTTGGAAAAGGTGGATCAAAATTGGGAATTGTGGTATTTCTCAATAAATCCATATTCCATCCACCCTCTTTTGAATTACTCATCTCAACATCTTACAGAATCAACTAAGTCATAAGTATGACTGGTCGTAACGCTCGAAGAGCATTAGGGGCGAATAGATCAGCTTGGAAGATCGCTACCTTGGCATGGTAGAGGCCGCGAGTTCAAATCTCGCTTCGTCCACTCTAATCTATCAGAGATAGAAATCTGGTTGCAATTCTACTCCTGGTGTAACAGCATATCCATCTAAATCTGTAACTCCAGACATTTCTAGTGCTTGTTCATCAGTAAGAAAATTACCTGTAAATATTTGAGGGTCTTGTTCTAACATGAATACTGCTGCATCTCCGACAATTTTTGGAATTCTGCTTCTATTAGCCATTTCTTCTCCACCCAATCCAGCATTAAACCTAACTGCGGCTGTATCGATTGTGGTTGCTGGCCAAAGTGAATTTACACCAATTCCATCTCTTGCTAATTCTACTGAAAGCCCCATCGCGAGCATCGACATACTGAATTTAGAGATCGTATAAGCTGTAGTGCCTACAAACCATTTTGGTTTTATCGACAAAGGTGGTGATATCGTAAGAATGTGTCCTCTGTCTGATGCCTTCAAGTGTGGTAGTGCTGCACCTATTGTAGCATAAGTTGCCCGAATATTTACTTGATGAACTAGATCAAATCTCTTCAAAGAAGTCATTTCAAATGGCGCAATAAATAGAGCACCTGCATTGCAAATAACACCGTCTAGTCCCCCGAACTTTTCTACACCTTCATTCACTGCGTTAGCAATTTGTTCATCATCCCTAACATCAACCTGTACTGCCAGAGCTTTACCCCCTGCTGCCTCTACTTCAGATACAGTTTCAGGCAAAGTCCCAGGCAATTTACCTTGGGTCATTGATCTAGAACAGAGGATTAAATTTGCACCAAATGAGCCTAAACCCACTGCGATTGCTTTTCCTATGCCACGACTAGCACCTGTCACAAGATATGTCCTACCCGATAAAGATGAATTAGACATAAAGTGAACCACCTGTTACCAATTCATCTACTAGTTCTACATAAGCAACCATAGCCTCTTCTTGAGGCATTCCCCTAAGGTGGTCCCAAGCATTCCACTTCGCTATCGATTTCAAACCCCCACCCCAAGGTTTTGTACCTTGAACATCTCCTTCAGTGGCTTGTTTGTATAGAGCATACAGTTCAAGTAACACATCATTCGAGGGTTTTATCGCTAATTCCCATATTTTTTCTTTGGCCATATCAAATTTTCTTCTCATCATATTTTCACTTCCATTCATCATTCACTCACTGCAATTCCATAATTAGAATTCAAGTAATTTGATAATAGTTTCTTCCGATCTTCCGAATCTGTTCCAGAAGTATGCTGAAGTGAACTAATAACGTGTGTCTCGGCATCTTCTGGTAAATTTGTTTTAAGTAAACTGTAATGTTTTTGACCTAGCCGAATATCCTCCTCTGATTGCAGGACTAAAATTGGTATTTGTGGAATACCCCACATTGGAACCTCGGATTCAGCATACCTCAAACTAAGGTCCGGGTGAATCCTAAGATATTCGTGTCTGAGTATTAATCGAGTTATTGGAAGTAAAAATCGGAGTGGTCCCTTGTGTGAAGAATTCATTATCAACGGGAAAGACGTCATAGGTGATTCTAATATTATCGAATTAAGTGATTTTTTCCACCAACCACCACTATGCGATGTAAGTCTGAGTGTTAGAAAACCACCCATACTATGTCCATAAATGAACACACGTTCTATCTCTAATTTGTTTGCTGTTGTTTCAAAGGTGTCTAAAAGGCATTCAACATCTGTCAACATTTTCAAGAAGGTCCAATCGGATTTCAAATGTGAAGACATAGAATGCCCTCTCAAATCAGTAGTAAGTATGTTCATTCCCAATGAATGGACGTGCATCATTCGAGGTTCAATCCTACTAGGTGATGAACTCCACCCGTGTAAGAAGATCATCAAATCTTTACTTTTACCATTCGCAGGCAAAAAATGTGCAGGCAAAGTGTCCTCTCCCCACCCCGTATAGTGAAAAGTTTCCCATTTTGCATTCCTTAGCATATCATCATCTGAAAGAGGTGCTGTCATAACACGGGCAATGATGTATCGCTCATACGCGATAAATACTATTGAGCAAAAGGTCAGAGTTGATATCAAAATCATATGAAATATGCCAAACCAAACTAAATTAGAATACCACAACAAGAATGTAGAGGTAGTCAATACTATCGCCATTAATTCTACTCTCTTTATTTTGAGTTTTTTTGAAGGCCGATATGCACCTGAACCATTGTTTCTTTTAGTAGAATATGACTTTTTAGAATTTGTATAATTTTGATTCATCACATCATCTCCAGAGGGTAGTTCATCAGGCTCTTATGACCTGCCTGTATTTTTGCGGCAAGGGCCATTGTTTCCGGATAGATTCTATCAAAAAATATTTTAGCTGTTGCTATTTTTGTTGCATGAAATTCACTTTGTTCTGCTTTTGGCAAACAAATTTTTATTATCTGAGCCCAAAGGTAAGCGATGACAACATTTGCAAAATATCGAGTATAATCTGTTGCTCCTGCTGCAAGAAAATGTGGGTTTCCTGCTCCTTGAGACATAAGTAATAGAGTAAGTTGTTGGAGTCCTCTTGCTCCCTGATACAATTTTTTAGTATATGGTGCCATTAATGGATCCTCCTTATTTTCTTCAATAAATTCTAGCATTGGCCACATTAGATATCTGAGCGATTTGCCCATATTGGCTGGTATCTTTCTACCACACAAATCCAATGCTTGTATTCCATTCGTACCTTCCCATATCCTAGATATACGTACATCTCTATAAAACTGCTCAATTCCAGATTCATGAATATAGCCAGCACCACCTAATACTTGCATACATTCTGCTACAGTTTCACAACCCAAATCTGTGAAATGAGCTTTGACAACTGGTGTAAGAAGGGATACAAGGGACTCTGCTTTTTCTTTTTCAACTCCCTCTGCCAGCCTCATTTCATCTAGCAACATTCCGATCCAAGCTCCAAGTGCCCTGCAACCTTCGTTATTGGCCTTTGAGATCAATAACATCCTACGAACATCAGGGTGGACAAGAATATTATCTGCATCCTCTTTAGGATCTACAGGGCCCTTCAAATCTCGACCTTGGCGGCGTTCTTTAGCCCAATCTAAACTGTTTTGATAGGCCACTTCACCAAGGCCGACTCCCATCATAGCAGCACCTAATCGTTCACGATTCATCATTTCAAACATCAATGCCATACCGGTGTTTAATTCCCCAATTAGCCAACCTTTTGCATTTTCAAATTGCATCACACATGTTGGTGAACCATGCAATCCCATCTTATGTTCAATACCATTACATTGTACACCATTAGTAGTACTTTGCAAATTACCATTTTCATCTGTCAGATATTTTGGTACCAAGAATAGAGAGATGCCTTTAGTTCCAAGCGGCGAACCTGGAGTTTTTGCTAACACCATGTGAACAATATTTTCCGACAAATTGTGTTCGCCAAAAGAAATGAATATTTTTTGGCCTGATATGAGATAGGTTCCATCTTCCTGTTCTATTGCTTTGGTTCTTATTATTCCCAAATCGGTTCCCGCATGAGCCTCTGTAAGACACATCGTCGAAGCCCAATGACCTGATGCCACATGAGGTGCAAATCTTTCTACCAATGATTCTTCAGCATGATCAGAAATTAAATCATAAACACCTAAACTAAGTGCACCACATGTTGCCAAAGCCATATTTCCTGAAATTGCCATTTCGTCACATGCTATACGCAAAAACAATGGAAAACCCCCTCCTCCGTGATCTTCAGAACATGGTATTGCCAACCAACCGCCATCTACTGTTTCTTTCCAAGCAGACCTCATTGAATCTGGAAGTGAAACATTGCCTTCCTCAAAAATTGCTCCAATCAAATCTCCATCTATATTAGTTGGAAACCAAACATCCCTTGCAAGTTCACCGAATCCATCAAGCATCAACTCAATTATTTCTTTATCACATTGACCATGCCCAACATCACTAATCGTTCCATAAGCATCAAATAATTCATCGAATAAGAACTTGTAATCATCAGTTGGTGGGTCATATCTCATAATATCATCTCAATTCCTTAATGGCTTACCTGTAGTAAGCATGTGTTCCATTCTATCCAATGTATCAATTTCCTTAGCCAAACTACCAATTGCTTCTCTTTCCAATAAGAGTATGTCCTCTTCTCCAAGTTCTACCAAATGATCTACTGCGCCTCCTGAAAGAATTTGTGCAAGTTCATTGGCTACAACTACATCATGGGGAGTCGCTACTCCCGAAGTTCGCATATCTGCAACTGCCATATCAAGTGCTGCCTTACCACTTGGTCCCGGTAAAAAGTAAGTGTGAGGTTCAGGTGGAACGTAATCCTGTGCCAGTTCAATGCATGTATTCTTAGCATCAGCAAGCAATCGAATCCTATTCATTGTAATTTTATCTGTCTCTCTAAAATATCCAATTTCTTTAGCTTGATGTGCTGATTTGGCAATTTTTGCAGTTCCGATAGTTTCGAATGTTTTCATGACTGCAGGCATGGGCCCACCGACATCACTTGCAAGTCTATTTCTCGCAAGAAGTTCTTTACAGCCTCCCCATGCAGGAATTATTCCTACTCCCACTTCAACTAAGCCCACATAAGATTCAGAATGTGCCTGAACTGCATCTGCATGGAGGTGTACTTCACAACCACCACCTAAACTAAGCCCAGTAGATGCTGTTACTACAGGAACTGAACAATACTTCAAAGCCATGTAAGCATCTTGACCATTTTTTACAAAATCACCCATTTCTTTGACTGCACCTAAATTAAGTGCAAATAATGCAATGCCTAAATTAGCACCTGCGCAAAAATTTTGTGCATCATTACCTACAACAATTCCCTTCCATTTATCATTCTCTGACAACTCCACTGCTTTGAATAACATCTCCATACTAAGGGGATCCATTGCATTCATCTTTGAATGATATTCAACCAAAAGGATATCATCTCCCATATCCCAAACTGAGGCTGATGCATTCCTTTCAAGTGGTTCGCCTTTACGTTTAAGATCTGCAACGCTAAGATATTCCAGTGGGCGATTTACTTCGTGTTTTTGACCGTCGGCACATAGAACATACCACGTTCCATTTTCAATTGTATGTATTTTCTGTCCCCTAACTGTTTCAAGATATTCTGGAATCTCTTGGCCCTGAAGTTCTAATTGTTTTGCGAGCCATTCACTACCAATATCGTCTATCATTTCAAAGGGTCCTTTCTTCCAATTGTAACCAATTTTCATTGCAGTATCAATATCTGCAACATTTTCAGTAACCTCGGGTACTAAATAACAAGCATACGAGAGTGTATCGATTAGTACCTCCTTAACCAATTCTGAACCTTCATCGCCTGCATCAATAAGTTTGGAAATTCCTTGTTTTCCTAATTTAGCAGAAGCAAAACCCGCTTTGCGATTAGCGGGTGCATATTCCCCTGTTTTCAAGTTGCGAGCTTCTTTGACACGCTTTCCACCTTCTTTGTTAAGTCGATAAAAACCACCTTTTCCTTTACGCCCTACCCAACCGTCTTCAATCATTCCTTGAAGTAATTCTTGATTACGTATATGTTTCTTAAATGGATCATTTTCACCTAAATTATTGTCTAAACTACCCAATATATGAGGTATCAAATCCAAGCCAACTAAATCCAACAGACCAAATACGGCAGTTTTAGGATGTCCTATTGGTCGACCAAGCATAGAATCTGCTTCTTCAATAGTCAAACCCCTATCTATTGTGGCATTTATCGAACGCTGAGCATGAAATACTCCTAAACGATTGCCAATAAATCCAGGGGTATCATTGCACTGAATGACTTGTTTCCCCAATTTAATATCTGCAAAATCACAGAATAACGAAATTGTATCTTCTGAAACTTCAGTCCCAGATACCACTTCTAACAAGGGTAGGTATCTTGGAGGATTGAAAAAATGAGTAATAAGAAAATGTTCAGACATTTCTGAATCCATTCCTTCAATCAATTGATTTCGTGGTAATGTAGATGTATTTGATGAAACAATTGATCCCCTTTTCCGATATTTGGCAACCTTAGAATAAATTTCATGTTTGATATCTAATCTCTCAAGTACTACTTCTACAATCCAATCCGCATCTGCTAACTGTTCTAGGTCATCCTCAAGATTCCCTGGAGAAATTCTTTTTGAAAAACTACGATGCATCAACATTTCTGGATCAGATTTAATCATTTGTTGTATAGCATTTCTAGCCAAAATTGACCTGTCATCTGCATTGCTTGGAACTATGTCAAACAGATAAACATCTAGGCCTGCGTTAGCACAATGTGCTGCTATACCTGCACCCATCACCCCAGAACCAATTACTGCCACTTTCTGAATTTCCATTAACATCCCTCATATTTTCTCCAAGATTGTGGCAATTCCTTGACCTCCACCAATACACATTGTAGCTAAAGCGAATTTAGAGTCAGTTCGTGACAATAGTTGCGCTGCCTTACCCGTAATTCTTGCCCCACTAGCACCCAGTGGATGACCAAGTGATATTGCTCCACCATCGAGATTAACTTTAGATTCATCCAGATTTAAGTCGTGTATAACTGCTAAAGATTGTGCAGCAAATGCCTCATTCAATTCTATGATATCAATGTCATCTATTTTCAACCCTGCCCTCGAAAGTGCCTTACGACTAGCTTCTACTGGACCAATGCCCATGTATTCTGGAGCACATCCACTCACTGCGGTACTGACTATTCTTGCAAGAGGTTTCAGTCCATTAAGCTCTGCGAAATCCAAACTACAAACTAAAACTACTGCGGCACCATCCGTTAATGGTGAAGATGTTCCAGCAGTAACTGTACCATTTGAATCAAAAACTGGCTTTAAATTTGATAAAATTTCTGGAGTAGTTTCTGGCCTTATACAACCATCAATACTCACTTCAGCATCATCAGTTTTTATGGAAATGATCTCATCAGAAAATAACCCGTCTTTCGCAGCATGTGCTGCCTTTTGATGACTCTTGGTTGCGAATTCTTCTTGCTTATCTCTACTTATGTCGTGTGAACGTGCCAAGTTCTCTGCGGTAACTCCCATTGAGGTAAATACCTCTGGATGATTAACTGCTAAGTCGGGATGAGGCATCGGATTAAACCCAGTCATTGGTATTCTAGACATAGATTCAATTCCGCAGCATAGAAACACATCTCCTGAACCCATCGCTATTGCACCGGCTGCATCATGTATTGCCTGCATTGATGAACCACAAAAACGGTTAACTGTAGCACCGGCAACTGTGTTTGGAAGTCCAGCCAAATATGTGACTATGCGACCTATGTTGAGGCCTTGTTCCCCTTCTGGAAAAGCACATCCTACTAGAATATCTTCTATTTTTCCAGATACCCCTTCGTAATCGCTCAAAACTCCTTGAATTACCTGAGATAATAAATCATCAGGCCTAGTATCTGCAAGGGCACCTCTTCTTGCAGGTGTGAATGGTGAACGGCGATAATCAACAATTACTGGAACTGGCATCATATCTCTATAAGATGCTAAACTAATTAAACGCTGAAGTATTCATTGTTAAACTAAGTGTTATTGGCAACACCTATTTGAACGGTATTTTGAAACCTTATTCGTGTAGTTTCCATTCTCCAGAGTTTGTGTCCCACCACATCAGTGTTCCATCTTCTTGCCGACTCCAATGATACCCTGACTCATCTACCCATTGACTTGCTTCTTGTTTGGGTTCTTCCATGGTGTATCCTTGAGTATCATAATAGTCATTTGAATAATTTATTTCAACTGTTTCATCTAGAGTTGTTCCTCTTCCTCTTGAAACTACTATACCTATAACCAGAGTTAATACAATCACAATTAATGAAATTAATCCGATAGTGATCCATAAACTACTAGATTCTTCATCTCCTCCAGATTCAAAAGCAGTTGTCAGTTGAGCATTTGTTGGGAAATCATCAGAATTATCGCCAACGCCATCTCCGTCTGTATCAGCCCATTCACTCGGGTCATTAGGGAATGCATCTTCGGTGTTATCTCCATATCCATCACCGTCAGTATCTTCCCACTCTAGAGAATCTTGTGGGAAAACGTCAGAATTATCACCAACACCATCACCATCACTATCTCTTGTTTCATTAGCATCATTAGGGAACTCATCTAGATGATCTGGCATTCCATCACCATCAGAATCTACAAGGTCATCACAACCATCAGCAATACCGTCTTGATCTGCGTCAATATTATCATTGAATCCTTCACAAACATCAGTCAAATCACTAATACCATCACCATCAGAATCTACAAGGTCATCACAACCATCAGCAATACCGTCTTGAT
>CAYSJV010000029.1:0-395 GCA_964431435.1 uncultured Candidatus Poseidoniales archaeon | reverse complement strand
CAGCGTCAATATTATCATCGAATCCTTCGCAAACATCATCTAAATCATTAACACCATCACCGTCAGAATCTCTTTGGCTAATTGAACAACCATCTGAATCAACCTCAGCACCAGAAGGTGTGTCTGGGCATAAATCTCCATTAACACCTAATTCATTATCTCCGTAGCCATCTCCATCTGAATCTTTATGTTGAGATGGTTCGAAAGGATATTCATCATAATCTGTGCCTGTGGAATTATCTCCATAACCATCGCCATCGTAATCACTCCATTGTGTAGCATCCATTGGGAATGCATCTGAGTTGTCCCCATGCCCATCACCATCAGAATCCATCCATTCTGTAGAATCTGTAGGGAATGCATCTGAATTGTCTCCATATCCATCGCCATCAGAA
>CAYSJV010000028.1:0-19584 GCA_964431435.1 uncultured Candidatus Poseidoniales archaeon | reverse complement strand
AGAGTGCCATTACATCATCCTCCGCCTCTCTCACTAACTGTTTCAGAACCATATTTACAATGTCAAGAAATCGAATGAGTACACCTTCTATATTTGATACAAAACCAGTTGAATCACTTCCAGGGTATACTTCTAAATCTAATTCAGGGATTTTTATTGTACAAGATGAACTTCTGACTACTCGGGTTGAAAGAAATTTTTCGTTATTTACGTTAAGACTACATAATCCAGACTTCTTACCTTCAGCTGGTATAAAATCAGTTTGTCTCCAGCCACATGAGTTACACTTTACTGTGACTTGTGTGTGTTCTCCAAAATAAGGTATTTCATCAACTCTTGATAGCATGACCAAGCTATTTTTGCTGCTACATATCATGCAATCAATGTTTAATTCAGATTCCATGTTATCACACTAAGTATGTTTCATCCTTGTCCGATAAGCTCTTCTTCTATACCAGTAATACCTTGACATTCAGGCGGAAGTAGAAGAACTTTTGATTTAGTTAATTGTAGAATTTGTCCTCCCATGTCTTTTTCTACAAATGTGGTAAATAAATTTAGGGTGACACTCAAATCATTTTCCCTTGACATTATTTTGTCAAGATTTACAACAACAGCTGAGTTTTCAGATACCCAATTCAATACGTTGCTAATTCCAGAAATACCCGCTAATTTCGCTCTTCTTATGACAACTCCCTGACTTTCATCAGGGATGGGTGGATTGGGATATAATATGTTTAAGTCATGATACAAATGATCAATTTTCTCTTCAACTCCTTGTACCTTTTTTATTGAAGGCATATTTATTTCTCTCGGTGGCAAGGAGCTTACACCTATATCTTCAACCTCATTTGGAGCAATCGCACTTTCTGTGGAAAAATCACCTAAATTTGTTTGGCTGACTTCGTCCATGCAAGTGTGATTGAGTCATGGGACATAAGTATCTCCTATTTATTACTTCGAATATTTGGATTATAATGAAATTTTCATATCATCGCAATATCAAATGTCGGCGGATTCTTAAGGGAGCACCCGATGCTCGGGACAAGAATAAGAACTGCCGCATAAAAGAACATATTGTTGGAAGGGGGATAATCAAATGCAAACTAAGATTGATCAATTCAAAACCGGGACTAGTACAATTGGAATTACTTACGATGGAGGAGTCGTTGTAGGGGCAGATCACAGAGCAACAATGGGACATTTTGTTGCAAACAAATCTGTGAAAAAATTATTTAGAATCGCAGATAATTTAGCGCTAACTACAGCAGGTTTGGTTGGGCATGCACAGAGTTTGTCAAGAATGCTTGCTTCCGAAATAAATCTGTATGAATTAAAGCGTAATCAACCAATGTCTGTGAGTGCAGCAGCAACATTGACTGCAAATATATTGCTTGGTAGACCATATTGGGTTCAACTTTTGATAGTTGGAGTAGATGAAAGTGGACCTTCAGTCTACAGTATAGATGGTGCTGGGGGTTCTATACCTGACGAATATTGTGCAACAGGCTCGGGTTCACCTTATATGTATGGTGTCCTTGAGGATGGATATTCAGCTAACATGTCTAAGTCTGACGCCATCAAATTAGCTGCAAGAGCATTATCTGCTTCAGGGCAAAGAGATGCTGCTAGTGGCAATGGAATGGACTTAGCGGTTATCACTGCTAAAGACGGATACACTCAGCTGAGTGAACAGGAAATCTCTAAACTACTTTCCTCGTTGAAATAAAATTCCAGGGCTTTTGGCCATTATTCTGTAATAGGAATGTGCTGCCATTGTTGACTCTGGTAAAGGAGTTGAAACTATGCGACTAACTTTTAAGGAAATTTCAGAACAAGTCAAAAAAATCATACCACCTCATGTCAAATTTGATATCGAACCAGAGGCTGCAAATGTTGCCTTAATAGGCCATAGTTTAGATGATTTGAAGGAACTAGATAGTATGGCCAGCAAGATAGCAAATACAGTAAAACGTCATGTAGTGATACGTCCACAAGATTCGCTATTGCTAAGTGAAAAAGATGCTACTATTATCATCCGAGAAATAATACCTGAAGAAGCAGGAATTTCAAACATATATTTTGACCCATGTTATTGCTCAGTACTGATTACATGCGATGATCCGGGAACTGCAACTGGAAGAAGAGGAGTTAACCTAAATGAAATACATGCAAAAATAGGTTGGGTAGTCTCAGTTGAGAGAACGCCCTCCATGCAAAGCAGAACAAGCAATGACATAAGGGAGCACAGGAAAAAACATGCTAAGGAAAGAAGATTACTTCTGAAAGATATTGGTAGGAGCATCTACAGACCAAAACGTCCAGGGCAAAGTTGGGTGAGAGTAACAGCACTTGGTTCATACCGAGAGGTTGGACGCGCCTGTCATCTTGTTACAACAAATGAGAGTCGAATAATTATCGATTGTGGGGCTAAACCAGGTGCAAGAGATGAACTCACTCCCTTTTTCACAGCACCAGAAATGTTACCACTTGAAAGCGTTGATGCTGTTGTAATTACCCACGCACACCTTGATCATATTGGAATGTTACCTATACTTTTCAAATATGGTTATTCTGGGCCAGTTTATTGTACACCTCCTACTCGTGATTTGATGACATTACTTCAGCAAGATTTCTTGAAAGTATCAGATGCTGAATCAAATATTAATCCTTATTCAACAGAGGATATACGCAAGATGATTAATCACGTAATTGATATCGATTTAGGAAAAACCACAGATATCGCACCAGATATAAAAATGACACTTCACAATGCAGGGCACATATTGGGTTCTAGTTCTGTACACCTTCATGTGGGTGAAGGGTTGCATAATATTGTATTCTCAGGCGATATCAAATATGAGAAGTCATATCTATATAATGCTGCATCATCCCACTTCCCTAGGGTTGAAACTCTAATTATGGAGTCTACTTATGGTGGTGCAAATAATTTCCAACCATCTAGACAGGAAGCCACTTTTGAACTTCATGAGACGATAAAAAGAGTTTTAGGACGTGGAGGTAAAATTCTCTGTCCAGTATTTGCAGTTGGGCGTAGTCAGGAAGTGATGGTCGCCCTTGATAGATTATTCAGATCTGGAGATATTGAGCCAGTAACTGTTTGGCTTGATGGCATGATTCAGGAAGCTACAGCAATACACTCCTGCCATCCCAATTATTTGAATAAAGAATTACGTAAGTCAGTACTTACTAATGATGAAAACAACCCCTTTTCTTCGCCATGGTTCAAAAAAGTAAATGGTCGAAAAATGCGTGAATCAATTCTCGTTGACCCATCACCATGTATCGTGTTAGCTACAAGTGGTATGATGACAGGTGGTCCAATAGTTGAATATTTTAAAAATTGGGCACCGAACGATCTGAACACACTCTGTTTTGTGGGTTATCAAGCAGAGGGGACTCTTGGAAGGAGATTACAGAAAGGATTCTCCGAAGTTCCGCTTAGCGAAGGACCAGAGACTCGGATGGTTGAAGTCAAGTGTGATATGGTCACTATTGATGGTTTTAGTGGCCATTCAGATAGAAGGCAATTAATGGATTATGTAGGTGATATGACACCCAAACCACGTACGATTATTTGCCATCATGGTGACCCTAAGATTTGTGCTGAATTTGGGAAAGCCTTGAGGGAGAAATACCGGATTAGAACTTTTGCGCCATCCAATCTTGAAACTTTGAGATTAGTTTGATTAAAGAGGTAAATCAAACCCTTTTTCTAGTGGGTCAGGTAAATTCATTGAATCCACATCTTGATCTGTATTTGGAGAATCATTTATTGCACCAGCATCTCCTTTTACATTTACAATAGTCTTGATGTTTTTGAAATTAGAGATTAATATTGCAATGTTTAAACCCAATAGCAATACCAATAGCATCACAATTAATGTACTATCGTTATTCAATGCAACCGCTAATAGCAAAATAAGGCATGCAATACCTCCAATCAGGGGCCTAGAAAGCTTCGCCATTGTTTTTGCATGCAACCCTCTGCTTCATGAACCCCTTCCATCTCGGAACATTATGTTCTCAGGTTCAGGAATAGGTGCAAATGTTCCGCTGACACCTGGTTGGTTAATGACTGCAGTATCATCTTGGGGAGAAAATCAAGAAGATGCATTTGATCAAGGCTTGGTCGAATTAGGTCTAGGGGATGTAAGGCTAATTCGAGTAGAGGGTGCAATGTTACCCATGGGATTTGGTGCAGTTGCACCAGAGCCTCTACCAATGGGAAGCTTGGTTGAATGTCATTTGGCTGTAGCACATTGTTATGATGGGAATATTGCCTCAGCAGGTGTTGCATGGGCTAAAGCATTGACTCCGGAAGGTGATGAATGTGCAATTGTAGCAAAAATATCAACACAGATTGACTCCGAAGAAACTGAAACATTGTTGAGACGGAATTTACAACGCAGATTAGCATCAAGAGATTTAGAGGTACAAGAATTTGATGCAGCAGTTGATGAAGTTACTGCTGGTCCAAGCCACCACGGAGTTGCTATTGCCGCACTAATCTTACCAGATAGTCTTGGATTTGAGCAAAGAGCTGTTGGAAGGGTAAGGGGTGATGGTGTCATTAGCATGCCTTCTGATAGAAACCCCACACCCCGAGGCCCGCAGAGGAAAAAATCCAAGAAAAATGATATCAATTTCGAACTCTGAAGATAGACATTATCAATAACTGCAACCAACAGGCTAGTTCGTGGTTAGCAAAAATTTTGATGTCATTATGTGTGATTATTGTAAGCACTACATGGGTAGAATCTCCACCACTAAAAAATTGGTCTGTTTGAAGTGTGGTAGTGCAATAGATGAAAATACACAAATCATAGATACTGTAAGCAATGGATCAGATTTACAGCGCTTAGTTTCATACCATAATATGCCAAAAGAATTCAGGAGTGAATTTGAAAAAATATCGAAAACAGTAACTAAAAAAAACAAATCATTTGAAACTGATAAACCCACAAATTTAGATTTGGTAATGCTGATGAACTTGTTATCTGAGTCATTAGATGCAAGTGGTTATATAACACTCGAGTCTATGTCAAAAGCACTACTTGAGGGTAAATTTAGTAACAATGCCGAATCAATAATTGAGATGGCAGAGTATGACGGATATTTACTACGAGCAGGAGACAATAAATGGGAAATCATTGATTAGATTCTTATGGAATAGATAATCAGCAACTAACAAGGGCCCGTGGGTTAGTTTGGCTATGCTTGGAGCTTTGGGAGCTTTAGACCCCGGTTCGAATCCGGGCGGGCCCATCTTCTTTGATGTATTTGACACGTCTTTTTATCTCCATTTGATCCACAATATAACATATCGAAATATTCGTGATAATTTGTACTAAAACTATTGTGTTTGATACAAGTTCTGAAGTTTGTATAAGCGGATTAAGAAATATCAGTATCGAAATCCATGTTCCGAACCAAGCAAGAATCATCACTACTCTCATGGCCCATAATTTTCTTGGAATACCCTCTCCTTTTACGTACCAATTCCAACCTCTAGTCCATAATCCTAAAAATAGCATTAAAGATACAGTAGGTAGAAACTTCCACAATTTTATTCCCGAACTTTCTCCTCTATAGATACACTTGATGGGAGTCTCTTTTACCGTTATACTCTCTTCTCCGAATTTCATTAACAACCAGTTTGGATAACCATAACCTTTCCACATTTTTTCTAAATCAATCTCCTGCATTAAACTTAATTCGGTTACAGTATAACCACATTGTGGATCCCTTACAGAAATGCCGCTAGCGAGTGTAGTTAATATTGAGAGTAAATTACTTCCAAATCTTCTTGATAGGGGCATACTACTAATTCCTTGATCTGAGAATCTATTGCCTTTTGAATAGCGACATTTTCTCATAATTATTGGTTCAAGTAGTTGTGGCAAATCAGAATGATCCATTTGCCCATCTCCAGCCATTACTATACAAGCAGATTTTTTTTCTTCATATGATTTTATGTGTGACAGATTTTTTGAGGTAATTATATACTTACAACCTTCCATGATTGCATTTCCAACACCAAAACCCTCTAACTTGATGATTTTACCCCAAGGACCTTTTCCATCACATTCGTAATCATTTCTTCCGACATTATCAAATGCTTTTTTTGAAACATAATTTGTATCATCAGTGGAACCATCATCTATAACCAGAACAAGGTCTACCCACTCAGGAATGTTAACAATAACCTCATCTATGAATGCTGCTTCATCCTTGGCTGGAATTATCACACTTGTGAACCAACCTTTGTACATATTCGTGGCACAATCTTCCAGTTAATCAAATCAAGGGCGGTATTTTTTGTTAAACATCGTTAATCGCCGCTTTGATAAATTTTTGACCGAAGCATTGAATCACTACTCGTTCTGCGAAAAAGTATGGGAGGCTTACAAATTGCCTATGTTACATTTAATCAAGAGTTACGTATTGTTTCTGCAATTACTCGCGCAAACGATTATTCAGATGACGTACTTGTTATTGATTTGGGCAGTACAGACGCCACAGTAAAATTAGCAGAAGAGTTAGGTGCCAGTGTCCTTCAAGCTGTTCCAGAATCACCTGCACCAGATTTAGCTAAAACCATCATAAATGCTAATAGTGATATTGAAATGCTTCTTTTAATTTCTCTTGATAGTGAATGGAAATTGAAAAACCTCCCCTACCTTGTGCAGCAATCAAGACTTGGAAATGATGTATTTATTCAGTTTAAGCATTGGACAGATAGGGATATGGGCAGCGAACTTGAAAATCCATCTCAACGTTCATTCGAGGATGGAGGAATTCTTGCGATGTTTTGTACAACTGATGGATTACTTGCAATCTCAAAATGTGAATCAACAGATAGCCCGCTAGAATTGGATTCTAAATTGAAAGTTAGGGTCATTGAGCAAAAAACTCCAACTACGCCTCCAAAAAGAGAATCCCTTGCAACTGCATCTCGTTTAGGACAATTTTTTCATTGGGTTCTTGCAAGTAAACACCCCTTGTTTTTGTTTGGAATACCCGGTGTCGTGATGCTATATTTTGGATTTAAAATGACAACAGAGATTATCATCAAATTCGATTCGATTGATAGTGTATCATTGGGGGTTGCTTTAGCCACTCTTACGGTTACAATAGTTGGATTATTTGCGAGTATGGCCGCGATTGTTCTGTATATCTTAGGTAAGCAAATAGATAAGATCCAGATGCAATATCAGGATTGGTAATCTTTAGGTTGTTCTTACTATGAATTCACGTGGTTTGGTTTGCTTTGATATGGATGGCGTCCTTGTCGATTGGTTATCTACGTGGGAGTGGGTTTACTCAAAACTTAATCTTTCAAATGCTGAATCAATGAAGTTGTATAAAGAGGGAAATTTGACCGAATGGAAATGGTTAATCAGGGATTTATCACTTATCAGAGGTGCTCTTCGAGAAGATATGAAAGATGACACTATAAGGGATTTGCTCCATGATTGCCCTCCTATGAAAGGGTATGAAAATGCAATACAATCTCTGCTTGATAATAATTTTGAAGTTGCAATAATTTCTGGTGGCATGCAGCATGTTGCATACAAAATTGCGAGTAAATTTCCAGACACAAAGGAGTGGACAAATAGGTGGGGGGGGATTGATCGAAAGATTTCTTTTGAAGAGATGGGGGGCAAGGATTCGAAATTGCATGTGTTTTGTAATGGCTGGTGTAGTGATGTAAACGGTAATATTGCACATACAGGGAGGTATAATGTTCAAATGCACGCAAAGGATACTGTGGTTATGATGTTGCAACGAAGATTGGGAATACCTGTGTCTAGAACGGCTAGTATAGGAGATAGTCGAGGTGATATTTCCATGTTCAATGTTTCTGATTTTTCTATTGCATTTAATCCACTTGATGATGAGGTCATAAAGTACGCTGATATTTGTATAAAAACAAAAAATTTAGAACTTGTTTCTTCGGCGATAATAAGTCATTTTATGTGAGATTACCATTTTGTGATGCGAATGTATTTTCCGTTTGAATTATACATGAGCACTATTGTCCTCCGCTTATGCGCCGTGGTTTTGTTTTGTATGGAATATTTTTGATGCTAACCGTAAATGTTGCAATTATTGCAGAAGATTATAACAGAGAATTGAATATTGAATTAATCTTTAATGAGGAAAAAGAGAATGCTTTGATGCCTGATGCTGAGTGCCCAGGTGATCACACAATAGGTGGATGTGATATGATTACTGGGGCATGGTGGCAACCATTGAGTTACACACCTTCAATTACTGATACAGATGGAGATGGCACACCCAACCACTTGGATATTGCCCCGCTAGATCCATCTCAACCTCCAATAAGCGGCGCAGTTGTTCCATTGCGTTGCAATGATGTATCATCATCTATTCAATGTCTCGAAGATAAGGTTGGAGTTACTTTTGAAACCGATTCACATTTCAATATGCCCTCAGATTCTATTATTGCTGCAAGTACAACATGGGGGGATGTTGATTTGGATGGTGATTTAGATATGGGATTGGGTGCACTTGGTGGAAACACCGTGCATGAAAATATTGCTGGCGTAATTCAGGAATCGACAATTTGGCAAAATTCAGGTGATAGTGGTGGTTATGTTCAATTTATTGATGCGGACAGGGATGGTGATTTAGATATTTTTTCTGCTGTATCAGGGGGAGGTGCGCATATATATGAAAATTCAGGTGGGGAATTGACTAAGACTGTACTTTGGAATATATCTCTAACAGGGGTTACAGAACTCCCCGTAATGTATGGCTGGGATGATTTTAATGGAGACGGATGGAGTGATTTGACAGTAATAACACACCCCGGTTCAGTATATGTTTACAAATCTGTGCCAACCACTACTCAAAATCCCAGTGGCTTATCACTCACCCCTTTTTGGCAGGGACTAAATCTTATCCAGGGTACTGAAAGCACTATGTCATGGGGTGATCTTGAAGGAGATGGAATACGTGAATTATTTATCGGAACTAGTGATGGACTCAGTAAAATTGTGAGAAGAAGTACTAGCAATAATAATCAATTAGTGGTTGATTCCAATTGGGTTCCAACAGCACCTTTGTCAGTGTTGAATAGTGGTTGGTCAGATTTTGCTGATTTAATAGATGCAGATTCCGATGGAGATTTGGATTTAGCACGTTCTCTTTACAATAATGGCCATTATATGTTTTCAAATAATCAGCCACTTTCTGAAATTGGAGAATATATCGGGGAGTTTAGTGGAGGAAATGGGTGTGTGAAGTACAATAACTACGTATTTATTGGAAATATGGATAATGATGGATTCGAAGATGATTTAGCTTGTTGGTCGGGAGGTGAATATGAAGTTTTATTAGATTATGGTAAAAGAAATCAAACATGTGCAGATTGTGGTTTTGACTATAATCTAATTTGGTCCGATACAGGTAACGGGGGAAATTACAATACCTCATGGGGGCTAGGAGATTTTGATTCAGATGGAATGGATGATTTTGTAATTGCTAGCAATAGTCCAACCATAATTCGTATTATCAAAAACGAGGGAACTAGCACCCCCTTCGATTCTTTAATTGAGATATTCAACTATGAAATAGATTCAAATTTAAGATATGCAGAAGCTGTAGATTTCAACAATGATGGAAATATTGATTTGGCATTTGGCAACTATACTACAACTTTGATATTTGAAAATCTAGGCGGTTATTTTGACAGCAATCCTACATTCTCATTAGATATTGATCCTGAGGCAATCTTTTGGGTTGATCTGAATTCAGATGGAATTAAAGATATCATTTCAATGGAATCAACTGCTGAAATATATTTGTCAACTACTTTTTTGTCGGGTCCGCAACAGTATACAACAACATACAATCTTACTGGGTGGTACCTTGAAGATGATGATGGAAACCAGGGCGGTGCAGGAGACGCAGATCCATTTGGTGGCAATGGTTTATTTGGGAATCAAATCGGGCTCCCATTCAGTATGATCAATAGTGGTGATTTTGATGGAGATGGAGATAATGAATTTGTAGTATGTAGTGAGAGTGGCGACGATACTCAGCTTAGATTAGTGGATCTGACACATGCTACTCAAACTGCTCCTGGAGGTTGGGATGTAGATTATATTGAGGTAGAACTCCTAGGTCTTCTTCCCCAGTTTTGTAATACTCAGAATACAAAATTGTTGGTGACAGATGTAACTGGAAATGGTAATGATGATGTAATATATTCTAATGCACCTAATCGTGAATTAAGTATACTCGCAGAAGAAGGAAGTTTTGAAAACTTTTCATTGGGACCAATACTATGGAATCCTATAATGCAACTTCGTTTGGAGGTGACATCCTCAGCATTTATTGATGCAGATCAAGATGGAAACGCGGAATTGCTAGTTTCTACAGACTCAGCGTGGGAAGATCCATTTGGCAAGGAAACAACGCTGTATCTCTTCGAATTGACATCAAATGATGGCAATAATGAATTGCTATCTATCGAACCTACTTTATTTGCTTCCATTGATCGTGTGGAAGAACTTTATGTCGCTGATGTTGATGCTGATGCGGATATGGACTTGTTGGTGCTTGTAGGGGATTCCAGTGACGATACTAGTAGGCTTTATGCAAATGATGAGGGGATAATAGAGCGTGTTATTTGGTCTGACGATGGTACATCATCTGATTCATATCTTAGTGCAATTTCTACCGATTATGATTCGGATGGAGATTTAGATTTTGCCATGGTAGGTTCAGCGGTAACTTTCCTTAAGCAAACAAGAAGTAAGTCAATGTTCACTTTGCATGAATATTATGAAACAGAAGGCGGGGGTGGCGGTGTCGATAATGACGGGACTACTAGCGGAGATGGTGATAGTGGTATTTCTGATGCCAATTATATTGATTTTGGAGATATAGATGGTGATGGAAAACTCGAGATGGCATATGGGAATGGGATATACACAATGCCTGAGAATACTATGACATCCGAAATGGACGCACAGGATTTGACTCTACTGAGAGAAGATTTGTTTGATACAACTGAAGCCGAGGAAAGGAAGCATGACTGGGAACCTCGTAAATCCGGTGGAGTTAATGTAATTGACGCGATATTATGCGATACAGATGGAGATGGAGATGATGATTATGTTGCTCTCAATTCTGTTATTGCGGGTTTACAATATTTGGATGTGCATTATAATTTGGATGAAGGTTCCAATTCAAAATTCAGTCCAGTACCTGATACATCTCGGGAATTAATTTCTACTTCTCCATATCTCGGTTTGCAAGTTCCCGACCCTTCTATTGGTTTCACCAATCTTTTGTGTGCAGGATTATATTCCGATTCCACAAGCGAATATGTGGTGTATTACGCTGAAAATGGCGAGATGGAGTCTGGGATCTTTGCTTATGACTCTGAATCAAATAGCTCTACATATGTTTGTAATCCTCAGGATAATGATGAATTTTCATGCTATACAGCATACATCAAAGATTTAGAGTTCTATGATGTTAACTCTGATGGGGCTTTGGACTTACTGATGATTTCTGATTATGGGGCCGAAATCGTAATGAATACTGGAGATGCAACATCTTTCACTCAAATTCATAAAAATTTTGATGTGGATAGGTGGGATTGGAATCAAAATTTATTGGACTCAGGCTATGCTAAATTCGGCTATCTAGGTTGGTGTAATCCGTCTCCACAAGACTCGATTGGCATTGGATACACAGGTATTGATTGCGAAAATGATGGTTTCCCAAGCTTGATTGCCAATATATTTGGCTCAACCAATCCTCTATATTCTGAAATAATTGCAGCAGATTTCAACAATGATACATGTACCGATATCGGCCTTTTGCATCGTACAGGGTTTGAAAATTCTGACCAAGATCTTAGAATATTTTATGCAAATCTAGATTCTGCTTTATTATATGATCCCCTCACTAATTCCTATGTTGAATCACTTTCATGTGGAAATATAATATCTCAACATTCAGTTGGAGATATTTTGTATACTGGTAGTCCGTTTCACTCACTTTCAGGAATTCCTACACCTGGTGGAGCATGGACTGCTTGCCCCTCTGTATATGCTTCAGGCGGCGGAGGTTATGGTTTTGAAGCTAGTGTTACAGGATGCACCTTTCATGAACCTGTGGGGTTGCCCGATTTCTATACTATTGATGGAATGAAAATTATTAATCCAGGCTATGGCTATTTCTCGGCCCCAAACATAAATTTTTATGGCGGCGGTAGTTGTATTTACACTTGCACAGTTGAAGTCAGATTAGGTGCCTATGGAAATGCATCCATAGATGGAATGGGAATTTCAAATCTTAAATCTTTAGAAATTGCTGACTACAATCAAGATAATTTCCCGGATTTTGTCAGACAAAAAGAATGTTGGGGTACTGATTGTGGAGGTATTGATGTCCTAAATGGTGAAGAATATCCTGATTTAGGTCTAGCCATTGCTGAGGATAAATCAGATGGATTTGAAGCCATAGGTTGCGGTTTTTTCTCAGTACATGGAAATCCCTCTGATGTTGATTGCCTGCAAGTATCTCTAACTACTGGACTGACTGTGAATGTTGGACAACAGTATACTGCTACTGAATTTTATGATATTGATAATGATGGAGATTTGGATTTACTTACAAGTTCCACGGATTACACAGCAGGACAAACTAGTGTGTATTTAAATGAAATTGGAATCCTATCAAGTGTACCTGATAATTCCTTTTTTGACGAAAATACTCGATTCGTAGATTTGACGACATATTCCACTTCACAAGGATTTTCATTGTTACTCGGAATTACAGGAACTTCTACTTCATACCCTGATAAAATATATTATCAATTGGATGGTTCTGATAATTCAAATGATGGATTAAATCAAGATGAATTCCAATTAATATGGTCTACCACTGTACCTGCATTGGGTGAATATGATCAGGTAGAACGGTTGTTGTGGAGCGATGTAGACGGTGACTATGTTCTAGATGCAATATTAGAGATAAGATGGTCTACACCACTATTATACTTGAGAGGTGGAAATGAAGTCGTTCCCGCACAAACACTAGATTTTCTTACTGATGCGCATGCCTATTATTATATTGATGCAGATAGAGATGGAGATTTAGATTTACTAGTTATAGACAATGGTGATGGTGACTCAACTGGATTCATAACACTCCACAAATTCACAACTAGAACCACCCAGGATGGCGGAATTACGGGAAGTTATGAAGACACACCACATTGGACGAGCCCATTAATGAATCCATATTCACTTGATTTGGCTGATTATAATGGTGACGGATATACAGATATTGCAGTCGCCACATTACCGGATGAAGGTGGATCGGATTTTCAATGGGTTGCTGATACCGGCTATGATTATGTATTCAATAATCTGGGAGGAAGTTTTGGATCTGTTCCTGATTGGACAAGCCCTACTTCGATGGTTACTTTAGAGGTTAAGTGGGGGGATTTGGATGGAGACGGAGCACTGAGTTTAGCTAGAGGTGGATGGAAAACCTGGATTCAAGTTGGAGAAGGCATGCCTACAAGTTTCAATGATGATGCGAGAGTGGAAATATACGACACCATAGTTGTTCAAAATTCAATGCCACAGAATTCGGCCGAAATAGAACTTTCACCAACTGTTAACTGGAGCAGTGATACTAGCACATTTGCGAATTCTATTCATTAC
Organism: uncultured Candidatus Poseidoniales archaeon; assembly: GCA_964431435.1. Taxonomy (GTDB): domain Archaea; phylum Thermoplasmatota; class Poseidoniia; order Poseidoniales; family Poseidoniaceae; genus CAYSJV01. The sequence continues at coordinate 5,842 of CAYSJV010000028.1, read as the reverse complement.
ATGGATATTGAATTAGATGGAGATATGGATTTACTAGTAGCCACTGGACTTTTTGGATTCGGGGGCGGAGTATTTGCTTATATCAATAATGATGGTGTATTAGAAACTACTAGCACAGAATTAATCCAGGTGTCCTCAGCATTCGATGTAATTCCTGTAGATATTGATTCAAATGGTGGAATTGATCTACTTATTCGTACAATGTCTGGATGGGCAATTGCCTTCTCTGAACTAGACGACGATTTAGATGGAGTTCCTGATTATGAGGACGCATACCATGGGGATCCAACTCAAGGATACAATACAGACGGGGATGAATATGGTGATAATGAACATGGACTACTACCTGATAGTTGCCCAATAGTTACTGGTGAATCATGGAGAGATAGACTTGGATGTTCTGATATGGACAGTGACGGACAATCTGATCTATATGATGACTTTATGACGAAAGACACCCAATGGAGTGATTTTGATGGAGATGGAAGGGGCGATAATTACGGTATTTTGGAACAAGATGCTGGTGACTTACTTACCCAAGCCGAAAATGAAGCACTAAACCAATCTAGGGAGTCGTGGTGGCCTGGTGAATGGATTCCTGGGGCATACATGCCTGATGATTCTCCATTGGACACGGACAATGATGGTTATGAGGATACTACTTCATGGGGCTTAATATTAAATTATTACACTGTACAAGTGGACAATCGAAGAACTGAAATTATAGCACTTATTGAGGCAAATTCACAAAATAGAATTGCTGATGAGTGCCCGATTTTGTATGGAACAAGTTCAGTGGACAAATTAGGGTGTCTTGATACAGATGGTGACGGTAGAAGCGATTTAGGTGATAGTCATCCTACAAACCCACACCAGTGGTTAGATTCAGATGGAGATGGCTATGGAGATAGAACAGCAGCCCTTGAGGGTGACGCATATCCATACGACTCATCTCAATGGGAAGATTATGATGGCGATGGTCGAGGAGATAACGCAACTGGAACAAATGGGGATGCATATCCCTTAGATCCAACACAATGGTCAGATGAAGACGGAGATGGATTTGGTGACAATGGATTAGGAAACGCTCCAGATCATTGTCCATTAGTTGCAGGGACATCAACGCGTGATGTGTTAGGGTGCAGTGACCAAGATGGAGATGGTTGGAGTGTACTTTCAGATTGGGATGATGATGATTCGACGGTTTGGAGTGATAGCGACGGAGATGGATTTACAGATCAATTAGGGCACACTCTATCTGACGATTGTCCTGGTCAAGCAGGTAATAGTGTGGAAATGATGCGCGGTTGTGCAGATATGGACGGAGATGGCCTGCCTGATATCTATGATGATGATACCGATGGTGATGGAATCTCCAACTCTATAGAGAGACAGGCTGGACATGATCCATATGATGGGGACAGCACTCCAGCTGATTTCGATGGCGATGGTGTCCCAGATTCACTTGATGATGATGATGATGATGACGGTTTCCCAGATGACATGGAAAATGAGAGAGGCAGTGATTCGAAGGACGCAAACAACACTCCACTCTCTATGTACGGCGAACAAGATTCCGGAGTATACTATGTTCCAGGTCAAGGATTCAGTGCAGGTTACCAAGAAGAAGGCTATGAGATATCTATATCTTGGTTCTTGAACTTACTAGGTAGTGAATTTTTAGTTCCACTCATATTATTGCCACTTTCGGCATTACTACTTATGAGAAAGCGCCGCAGATTCAAAAAGTTCAGAAAGAAAATGAATAGATTAGATGATTTAGATGAAATGGAAGATATGGAAGGACGAATTGATAAGATGATTGAAAGAGGTAGTGTGAAAGTTGAGCACGGTCTTTTACTAAGGAATCAATTTGAACGGGTAAGAGATAAGTTGACTGGCAAGAGTCAATTAGATAGAATTAGAACCAGCCCTTCAAATCATCCTGCATATCCATCAGAGAGAAGTGTCGGAAAGCCAAGTGCGCCACCACAGAGATCACCTGGAGGACCACCTTCGAGTGTTTCTAGAGGTAGAGGGGGCGGAGGTAGTGGCCCACCAAGGGGTGGTGCTGCACGACCAAGTTCAGGTAGGAGAACACCATCGTCACGACCGGGAGCAGGACCACCTGGCTCTTATGGCGAGGACGATTATTGAGGTGATTAGGTATGTCAAAGAAAGTAACAAAATTGGAATTTGTAGGCGATAAAGAGTTAACTACATCTGTGGAAGATACAAAAATAACTGCCACGTCTTCAAAACTATCTATTATTGAATCAACATCGGAAGAATCTTGGAAGTCGGACGAAATCCAAGGGTTCCGCTGCGATTCAAAAGTATCAGGTGGAGGTCATCCTATTGTTATGGAATTAGAGTCTGGAGATGTTGAACTTTTGCAAATCAGCGAATCAAACTCAGCCTTGAAATTTGTTGAAAAATTGGCAAAGCATATGTCCATACGGTTTGAGGAATATACAGGTAGATCTGTAGAGGGAGACGAGCATGGTATGAATGTAATTGAGCAAATAATCAATTTTCCAGAGAGGTGGCCAGCTTTACAAGATAATAATTACTCACTTGTGAAATTTACAACGATTGGGCGCTTTATTTGCTTTACAATACCATCAGTTGTTCAACCAATTTTCATAGGTGCATTTGTCATAACATGTTTAGCAGGATTAGTTTTAGGTTTACCTTTTTCAGGTATGGTTGATGTCGGAGATAGCGCAGTTCTTTCTTTTATGACATTAGTTACACCTTTAATCGCAATTCTACTATTGTGGATACTTCCTAATCAAAAGTATATGCATGCTAAACATGAGATAAGGATGACTTCGAAAAGAATTACAGTAATACCTAAATTTCTAGGATTATTTCCAATGTCTGCTCGTTCGTGGGATATCGATCAATTTAGGGATTTAGATGTGGCAGAAGGTGGACGCCTAACTTTCCTTTTTGGAGATGAAAGATTGTTTTGTGACATGGATATTCTAGAAGCAGAGTGGGTGTTTTCGGAAATAGCAAATCAATTAGAAGTCCTAGGTCTGGCAGATAGACAATATTCTGAAGAGTAACTAATTAGGGTGTAACTCTTCTTGAGTCACGTGGAAATGGTATCACTTCTCTAATGTGTTCAGCGCCGCTTAGCCAACTACAAACTCGTTCAACTCCCATACCAAAACCTGCGTGAGGTACACCACCATAGCGTCTCACATCAATGTAGAATTCATATGGCTCACGCGGGGTTCCTTCCTCATCAATCCTCTCTAAAATTTCTTTTTCTGACCATGTTCTTTCCCCTCCTCCTATAATCTCACCATACCCTTCTGGTGCAAGTAAATCATGACACAGCACATATTTTGGATCATCAGGATCAGGTCTGTGATAGAATGGTTTTGCGATTTTAGGATAATGGGTGAGGAAATGAGGAATGTCGAAATCCTTTGTCAAAATTTTCTCCTTAGTATAGTCGAGATCTTGTCCCCATTCAACATCCACACCTTTTCCTTGCAATATTTCTATTGCCTCATCATATCTCATGATTTGATACGGGTTGTCTGCATAATTTGCAACTAAATCAAGGTCACGTCCTATGCTTTCAAGTTCCTCACTTCTTTCATCAAGCAATGACCTGGCAATATGTCTTACAAGGGATTCTCCATGCTTCATAACATCATTATTGCCACCCCAAGCAATTTCCATCTCTGCATGCCAAAATTCTGTCAAATGCCTTCTGGTACGGGACTTTTCTGCTCTGAAGGAAGGTGCTATTGTGTATAACCTTTCCAAAGCAGGCATGGCGGCTTCCGCATAGAGTTGCCATGATTGAGTTAAGTACGCCTTTCTCCCAAAATACGGCACTTCAAATAATGTAGATCCACCTTCTACGGCACCAGCCACAAAACTTGGAGCCTGATATTCAATGAAATCCCGGCTACGGAAATACGAATGGATTGCACCAAATACAGTGCTGCGCATTTTTAGCATAGTAGTCATTCTTGAACTTCTCAAATACAAGTGCCTATTGTCGAGTAAAAATTCTGTCTCTCCTGATTCAGCAGTTTTGAATGCGCTTTCAGTAAGCGGAAATGGATTGTCTGGATTAACTTCACCTATTACCTCGCCCTCATCTACACTGACTTCATGACCTCCATGGGATCTCTCATCGACCAACACATTGCCTTTGAGAACAACTGATGTTTCTATTAGTGCATTTTTTAGTTTTTCAAAATCTTCATCACCAACATTATCGCGTTTCACAACGCATTGTATGATACCTGTTGAATCTCTAAGTGTTATGAAGTGAATGTTGTTATTTCCACGAGCACGATGCACCCACCCCTTTAATTCAACAACAGAACCATCGTGATTGCCATTTTGTATGTCACCTATCCAAAATTCCTTACCCATGCCTGCACCGTTCACTGGGAGTCGGCAAGGGGTTTTGAATGGCTTGGATGACAAATATGGTTTTGGCTACATTAAGATAGTTTAAGAGAAAGAGTTAGTTTACACTAACTCCGGGGGATGAGATGACAGGTACAATAACTAATGAATCAGGTGTCACTCAAAAACAGAGATTAGCACTTTATGCGATTGGAGGGAATGCACTTAGTGATCCTCGAAATTCAAATTCTGATTCAGATAATGATGTGTTGATGTCAGTAATTGATGATGTCATATCACTTCTAGAATCAGGTGTGAGTGTTGTTTTGACTCATGGGAATGGACCACAAGTAGGGGCACTTTTGATGCTTGAGGAGAGAAATATTCAAGATACTCAATCAGAATCATTAGAACGTGCAGGTCTTGATTCATGGGTGGCTGCGACACAGGGAATGATTGGTAATGAATTAGCCAATGAATTAGATTCAAAATTGAAAGCAAGGGGTCGTCCAGAAACCACCGCTGTTGTGCTAACCAGAGTCGAAGTAGATGCGGAGGATTCAGCATTTGAGATGCCAACAAAACCGATTGGACCAATTCTTGATGAACATTCGATGGCAGGCGAAGATTGGGATGTGGCAATAACAGGCATTGGCCCTAGGAGGGTTGTAGCATCTCCTGAACCCATCAATATTCTCGATGTAGATGTAATAAAAAATTTGTGTAATCTTGGGGCCGTTGTTATTTGTGGAGGCGGAGGAGGGATTCCAGTGGTATGGAAAAACAACCAATGGTGCGGCTCAGAAGCTGTAATCGATAAAGATAAACTATCTGCAAAACTAGCAGTCGATTTAGATGTGGACATATTTGTCTTATCTACTGCAGTCGACTCTGTAATGATTGATTTTGGTACAGGTAATCAAAGTAGAATTGCAAATTTGACATTTTCTGAAGCAAATGAAGGGATTAATTCGGGGGATTTTCCAGCAGGCTCAATGGGACCGAAAGTTGAGGCAATGTTAATTGCAAAAAGAGCAAGAAGTGAAATGCAAGTTGTATTGTGCTCCCCTGGTAGTGCTTCAGAAGCAATAAGAGGAGAATGTGGTACAACAATCATTCTTGATTAAACCCTCGAACATAGTTTATCTATTATCCTTGGAAGCTTGCCATACCCTCTCCATATTGGTTTAACGCACTCCATATTCCCAATAATACTACAACCACAAATATGATGAGTAGTAATAATATGATGGGCCATATTTTTCCAAATGTAATCCCCCATCCGTCCATAAAACCTTCATATTCTTCAATTTCCTCATCTATGTCGTCAGCCATACTGTTGCGATAAAAAACCACTCCATGATACATTTGCAATATCAGTGGTGTGCGATAGCGGGCCTGACGGGGTTCGAACCCGCGACCGACGGATTAAGAGTCCGTCGCTCTACCTGACTAA
>CAYSJV010000027.1:0-20548 GCA_964431435.1 uncultured Candidatus Poseidoniales archaeon | reverse complement strand
AAGATAATACAATAGAATTAGTGAAAAAAGTGTTACAAAGTAAAGAAAAATATTCGGAAAGTCATAAAAAACTGTGGAAATGGTTACTAGAAAGACATCTATGGTTCCAGACAAAAGAGAATGCAATCCTTCCCCTATACATAACCCCAATCAGTGGGCATTTCAGTCACAAAATTAAAGTTAATCAAAAATAAGTGATTTCATATATTCGATGTAAGTCGAGGACTCGATACACATGGCTGTGAAGAAGGGAAAAAAGAGCGATGGCAGTGGTATTCAGCAGGCTGCGGGGCTAATTCGTTACTTTGATGAAGAATCAGAAGATGCTTGGCATATCTCAAAAGGACAGGTGTATCTTGCATGTATACTACTTGGAGGAGGTATTTACCTCCTAAATTACGATGTGTTGCAATTCATATGGGATGCTTTTAGCACCCTATTTTGATTAAGCCACTGGCTCAATTAGAACTGGTTTACCATACTTTTCTGCAATTTCATTCGCAGCCGTTAGTGCTACTGAAAAATTTGAAGTGTGTGCCAATTCAAAGGGGCTATCACTTTGCAGAACAATTCGGTGACTTACTGATCCCATTTGTTCTACCTTCATCATTTGCCAAATCCACTCATCATTTTCCATAGTCAAAAGTGCAGGTATTGGTTCTGATTTCATCTTAATACTCTGCATCAACATAGCTCTTTTCATCAATCCTGACAAGTTGCTACCTCTCAACGCAACGCCATGCTGACCTTCTTGCAATTCTTTAGAAGACATCTTGTTAGATGTCTCAATTCCTTCTCTAAACGCTCTTCCCATTATTTCCCATCCTGGACATAGTCCTAACGGTTTCTCAATCCTATTGCATATTATATGTTTAGGTAAGAAAAAACACAATAAATCGCATTTTAGTAGTGTAATCGTCATTCCAAGCAATTTCACTCTTGCTCATCAATATTGTCATTTTTGCTGGCAATATTGTAATTATTTACTAATTCAAAAATCATTGCAAAGGTGAACGATATTATTGTAAAAATAAATATTGAAGAAGAAATATTGACAATTGAAGTCTGCAATAATAGGGGGGATGTAAGTAACATTGCTATTACTCCAAGCATTACCTTATAACCCATACTTAATCCGTTGTTTGTTTCTATAACTAAAGGAATGAAATATGAGCAAAGGACAGCAATAATCACACAAGGTATCGCATAAACAATGAGGGGGTTCCACAAGCTATTTACTAAAACTCCAAACACAAGTCCTATCCGCCAACCCCATAATTCTGGCCTAACATCCTCATCAAATCCAATCACTGGCAACAAACTACCCATCAAACCAAATGAGATAATTGGTGTTGCTGATTTCAATGCCAACCAAAGACTGCCCTGAATTGATGCAATTGACTCTGTGTTTCTCATGACAAAAAATGTGCCAAAGATAATGATTAGTAATCCGTGTAAGTAACTCAGTCCTAAAGCAAGCCAACGATAATCACCTTCAAATTTTGTGGAATTCATATTTTTATCCCAATATTGTATAATTGGTAAAAATATTATCATTGAAAAGATGGATACAAATATAGCAAGACTTGAACCAAAATACGGATCTAATATTGCCTGTTCAAGTTCTAAAGAGAATAATTGAAAAGAACCTGTAGAATACCAGTTTACCCCAGTAAACAAAACTGAAAGTTTTGTAAATAAGAGTACACAAATAAACATTGGAATCAGTATAAATAAATGATAATGAGATTTTCTATTTTGGCTGGATAACGAATGTAGTGATACAGAGAATACCGTAAATGAAAGACAAAGTCCTAGAAGTATTATTCCTAACAAACCTTCAAAAAATGCAGAATATATTTGAGATTCTGATAAACCGGTTCCAATAATCTCTACACTATTTTTTGCAAATGAATTAGAGGGAAGGAAACCTGCAAGAATTACAAACCAAAAAAAGCCACTAAACTGAATAAATTTGTCACTTGATTTTTTGGATTTCCTCAAAGTAGGAAATACTGAAAATAGTGATTTTGGTTTATTATAGATCATAGCACATACACAAGTTGCATAAATCAATATCAATAATTCAATTCTTCCAGAGGGCCCAATAAATACTGCAAAAATTCTAGAGATTATATCTGATGATTCATTCAAGTAGCTGGATACATGTTCATTTCTAAAATTCAAAACTAAATGATCATAAATATGTAATAACATCGCTAAAAAATATGCAATTGGTGGAATAAGGGGTGAGGTGCTTTTCAAATGATTAAGAGTCTTTTGATTTAATGAATTATTCTTTTCAAGCCACTTAACTAATGGAGGATGAATTAAGAGGAAAAGGCTCCCAATAATTGAGACAATTGTTAGTGCTGCAGATGCACTAAAACTGTCTCCTCCACCTATCCCCATATTTATCGCACACCCGAAGAGCCCATGAAGTCGTCCCTATCTCGCGTCAACAGATTGAACAAGTGCACACCTGCTTCCGGGGGGCGAAACTATGAGAGAAAATAATGCTGAAAGGGACATGAGGCCTCTAATAGAACAAATTGATGGCTTGCCATTGTTGGGGTTAATTGAGGCTTTGAAAATCACCAAAAATGATGTGGCTAATACAATGTGTAAGCCACTTCCCGAAACAATCAGGATAAACCCTTTGATGCTTAATGTTGAAGAAACTAAACAGATGATTGAGAGTTATGGTGGAACTCAAATTAAGTGGTACCAAGGCAATCAACCAGCCTACAAAATGCCATGGACAAGAGGAAAGCAGCCTACAATTGAGATCAAAAAAATGATGCAGGTGCTACATCAAACAGGAAGAGTAACACAACAGGAAGAAGTTTCAATGCTGCCTGTGCAATTATTGAATCCAAAAGAAGGTGAAAGAATTTTAGATGCTTGTGCAGCTCCTGGTTCAAAAACAACTCAACTTGCAGAATGGACTTCTGAAAAATCAGTGGTTATTGGAAATGAAATTAATCCTGGGAGAGTAAATACATTAGTCAGCAATACGAAAAGATTGGGTTTACATTCTGTAACAATTACTAAACATGATGCAAGAAGCTACCCTAAAGTTCCTCTACCTGGATTCGATGCTGCAATAGTAGATGCTCCCTGTAGCGGTTCGGGAACCATGAGGAAAAATTTGGATGTGTGGTGGAAATGGAAACCGCATTCAGGAAGGTCATTACATAATCTGCAATTGAAAATTTCTGAAAGAGCTGCTAAGTTACTAAGGCCTGGTGGAAAAATGGTTTATTCAACATGTTCTCTCGATCCAATTGAAAATGAAGCAATAATCGCAGAATTAATTCGTAATTGTCCTTGGATGGAAATAGAACAAATAGATGTAGAAAAAACATTTCCATATTTCAAAGTTCATGCTGGTTTGAAAACATGGGAGCAGCATGATTCTGAAGGAAATATAGCACAAAACGTAGATGAATTAATTGGGATTAAACAAAGTCATATAGAGCCTGGTATATCTGCAAATAATTTGAAAAATGTCGATCCAAACAAATATCGTGATGAAGAGTTAGAAGAAGAAATTATGAATGCTCTCTCAAACTGTGTAAGAGTATATCCTCATGACAATAATACTGGAGGGTTTTTCCTTGCACTGCTAAAACAAAAAGATGTAGAACATAAGAATGCAAGAGCATTGAGGAAAATAAACATAGGCACTATGGACAAAAAACATGTACCAAGCCAAAGTAAGTTTTCTCCTAAACAAATCAAACCTGAAAACATGGAAAAAATATACAATAGTTGGGGTGTCCCTAAAAACAATAATTATTCATGGTGGGAACGCGGAAGAACAATTGCGATTGCAAATAAATTAACCAAATCATGGTTATTCGATTCTCAAAGAATCGACAGAAATGGGTATATTGTGTCAGGGGGATATTGGCACCCACTAAATGTAATACATACTGGATCTGTCGCGTTTGAACGTTCAGATAAATTTGGTTACAGACCAAAATCAAAAGCGATTGAATTATTATCAGATTTAATTTCAAAAAATAGAGTAGTAATTACTAAAGAAATTTTTCTCAACATTCTAAATGGTGATTTGCCAACCAAGTCAGAACTACAAAGTGATGATACATTATCTGAAGATGCAAAAACGTTCTTTCAAAATGATAGAATCGGTGCAATACTACTAGATATTGACAATAGTGAATTTAAATCACCGATTCCAGCGTGGTTTGCAAGCAAACTAAGTCTGATGATAGATGACAATGAAAAAAATATCCTCAAGAAATATATGGAGAGAAGGGAATGAAATTACAAAAGTCAACTACTATAATTTGTATAATTCTAATATTGCCTCAAATTAGTTTGCTGGGAATTGCACAGACAGTAGATCAATATTCAACAGTATACAAGCATGATGAAATTTCAAAAAATAATTCACCGCACCTATTCGAACTATTCACAGAAGATGTATGTAACAAATGTACTACTTTGGAAAATGAATACGTAAATTTGATTGAAGATAATTCAGAATCTTCAATCTGGCTAACTTGGCATCGTGCTACTAACAATCCTTCAATCGATATTAACCTACGAATGGAGCAATTAGAAATTTCAAATTTACCAGAAATTGCAATAAATTATCAAAAAACAAATTCTACTAACTTGTCTGGAGAGGATGTTCAAGATAAATTATCAAATAACCTAGATAAAAATAACATGCAATCTATCATAGATTTACCACTTGAGATAAGTATGTTAGACTCAAATCAAGATACATTGATTGATTCAGTAATGGTTAGTAGTAAGATTACACCTCATACTAATCTTAGCAACGATACCACAATACATGTAATCTTAGTAGAGTGGAGATCTATTCTGAATTACAATGATCAAGAAATCTTGAAAAGAAATCTTGTAAAAGATTGGGTACCAAAAAAAGATTTTGCTGTTGAAGGGAATATATCTACAAATTGGAGTTTTACATTCACCCCTGAATATTTAGATGCTGCAGGGGTATTGCTAGAACAAGAAATGAATGAAAGATACGGGATTATTTTGTTTGTGACAGGAAATGAACGAAATAATTCGGATACTGTACATGAGATCTTAGCTGCAAATATGGGAAAGTTGCCGAATGCTGCTCAGAGTGCTAGCAGTGAACAATCATTATCGTGGGTCTTCTTTACAATACTAGTAACATTAGCATTACTATTAATCGTTATTTCTGAGCGAAAAAGAGAGTACGGAATACCAAAATTGAGTGGGAAAATCATTGAAATAAATGAAAAGGGGATATCTGCAATAATGAAAATTAAAGTTGGAAATCTACCACTTGAAATCAAATCAATAGAGGTAGGTGATAAATGGGCTTTGAAAACAAAGAGTCTAAACAAAAGCCTGATAGCAGGTGAAGAATTAGAATTGAATCTAAATTTAAGAAGACGAAAAAAAGATGTGGAAGATTTGATGGAAGATGGAAACCCCACTCTTCGCGTATCAATAGAAATTGAACAGTTAGGTGGATGGGTTCTAAATTTACCTTTGAAAGAATAAATCTTGTTCAAATGAACATAATAAATGATGTTTGTTGGGGAATTGTTCATTTCCCCCCGACTCACAGAAGGGTTGAATGTACATGTTGGAGAGATGAAAATGGTTGAACTTGATGAAACAGATAGAAAATTAATAGAGGCATTGTTAGAAGATGGGCGTGCTTCACAAAGACAATTAGCAAAAAAAATAGGAGTTGCACTAGGAACAGTTGCCAATCGATTAAAGCGATTAGAATCTAGTGGTATCATACAAGGCTACAAAGTAATTCTCGATCCTGAATCTGTAGGTTGGGGTATGACGATCATTGTTGGTTTGAGAATAAACAAAGGAAAAATGATGGAAGTACAAGAGCGTATTGCTAGAGATAATCGTGTGTTTTCGGTTTACGATGTTACTGGTGATTTTGATAGTATTGTGATGGCTAGAGTGAAGAATCGTGACGATCTAAATCACTTAACAAAAAGTGTGCTTACCTCTTCTGGAATTGAGCGCTCAATAACTCATGTAGTACTGAGTACACCAAAAGAAGATGTTATCAGGTTACCATAAATTGAGCAACAAATAGCACACTTCAAGAACCCTGCAATGTAAGGAATGAGGAGATAGAATGGATACAATTTTCGAGTTGAATCAAATTGTGGTAGATTTGAATTTGGTATGGCCTACTACAGATTCTGCTCCAATCATTCATTTTGGAAGGTTTGATGATCAACCTCATCAACATGTACCTCTAGCACGTTTTTCTGCAAGTAATTGGAAGGGTATTCTAATTTCAGATGAAGTGGGTCTAGGGAAAACCATCTCTGCAATTTCTCTCCTCAGAAGTATGCATTCAAGAGGATATAGAGGTGGTGTGTTAATCACTTGTCCTGGTGCTCTTAGAGTTAAATGGAAAAATGAATTGTGGCATAGAGGAGACATATTATGCGTTGAAGCAACTTCCGGAAGGCAATTAATTGCAGCCTTTGAAAGAATAAGGAATGGCGAACCATTAGTTGTAGTTGCTTCACATGGAATATTGAGGCATTCATCAGTGCTTTCACAACTGAATGAAAAAACTCCAGATTTAATGATTACAATTGTAGATGAAGCTCATCATATTCGAAATCCCCGTTCTAGATTACATGATGCAATAAGTTTCCTTTCTTTAAAATCAAAATCAATAGTTTTTCTAACTGCAACACCAGTAAATCTCTCAGTAGAAGATTTATGGGTACAATTATCACATCTTGCTCCTGATAGATGGCCTACTTCTTCCTCTTTTGAAAATGCACTCGCTCCGGGTAAATTATTGAATGATGTGCTAAATGAAATTGCAAAACCTGCACCCGATTTGAAAATGGTAAATGAACAACTTAGAAGATTAGAACTTACTGCTGCGTATCATGAAGATTTACGATTGAAAGAATTAATTCAACTAATCAGATATGATGGCAGGTGGATGAATCATAGTATAGGTGAAGTAAGGAGGGATGCTGCTGATTTAATTAGGCAACTTCGGCCTTTGAATGAGTTAGTAGTACGAACTAGAAGAAGAGATCTTGATTGGAATATGCCTAAAAGAGAAGCATTAACATTAGATGTAAAACTAAATTCTGAAGAGTGGAATTTGTATAGAGAAGCTAAGAGATTAAGTCTAGCAATTATCAAGTTGAGAAACCCAGAAAATCCTATGCTAAATTGGGCATTAATGATACCCGAAAGAATGGCAAGCAGTTGTTTGCATGCATTTGCTGAACATGTGAAAAATCAAGCCATCCAATTTGAAAATGAAGATGAGATGTTCAATGAATTTGATGACAATGAATCTCAATCAAATAAACCCATTGTAAAATCTGAAAGGCGATTATTACATAGATTAGGATACCTAGATGACATAAGAATTGCTGCAGAAAAATTAGGAGATAGTGATTCAAAATATGAGGCACTTAGGGGGTGGCTAAGGATTAGCTTGCAAGATGATCCAATTGGAGGAATATTGCTTTTTAGTCATTTTAGAGGAACCTTAAAACATCTTCAAAAAAGATTGAATGAAGACGGATTTGAATGTAAAGTTGTAACTGGAGAAACATCAATGAATGATAGAGAAGTAATTAGAACAGAATTTCGAAATGGTTTATTTGACATATTACTTTCAAGTGAAGTTGGTAGTGAAGGGCTTGACCAAGAACATTGTCACAGAATAATAAATTATGATTTACCATGGAATCCAATGAGAATTGAACAACGTATTGGACGTATTGATAGATTTGGACAAATGGCTGAAAAAATTACAATCTTGAACTTTGCAGTTGAAGGTACAATAGATGCTGCAATATTACACAGATTGTACCACAGGATACGCATATTTGAAAATACACTGGGAATGTTAGATCCACTATTGGGAAAAGCAATTAGGGTTGTTGCACATGATGAATTGGATAAAGTCATCAATACTCCAAGTTACAAAAAAGAAGATGGTGTTGATTCCCTTATTTCAAAAAGAGAAAAATGGTTGGATGAAAGAGCTACTGAAAGTAGGGAGTGGTTGGGCCCTGACCCGGGTATAGAACATGTAAGAAATACTTCATTAGAACATGGATTAGATTTGAAAATTAATGATTTGAGAGTTTGGATAAATCACAAATTAAAAAATCTAGATGCAAATGCAAAAATTAGCCAAGGAATTAATGATGATGAATGGATTATAGAATTACCACAATGGATTGTAGAGAACTTGTATTTACGAACTGAAAGAGTTGAGTTGTTTGATAAATGGCATGTTGGTTGGAGTTCAAAAATTAAAAATTTGATGATGAGTCCCTCTCCCAATTGGTTCAAATCGACTTTTAATCGAGATTTAGCAAGAGACAACTTAGAGTTGGAATACATAAGTCCTTGGCATCCTATTGTACAATGGTTACGTACATATTCTTTTGAAAAAAATCTTGAAATGTCTCTAATGAAACCATCTAATTGGAAATTAGTTCCACCTCCTACTTGTAAATGGTTAATTACAATAGATGAATATGATTTTCCAGATGAGTGTTGTTGGGTTATTTGTCTTGATTGGAATACTAAAGGGTTGAAGCACCATGTAATTCGAAGATGGTTATTACTCGATAAAAATGGACAACCTTTGGAAGAACAGAGTGGTCAAGAATGGAAGAAAATAAACCTAGTCAAATCGTACCTTCCACTTCAACAAGAAAAAACTAAAGTGGATTATGCTCTTTCAGAATTAGAAATGAAACTTCAAAATGATGAAACATCTAGATTAACTCCTGTCTTAGATGAGCTGAAAAGTAACGCTAGAAAAGCATGGCATGCACGAATTGATAGAGAGCTTATGCAACTTGAACAATCTAGAATCAGAGCAAATGAAACTCAAAAAACTTTAGACCCAAGATATGAAAGAATGAAAAGGGGTTTGATTGCAAGATTGCATGTTGAATTGCAAAAAAGATTAGACGAATTAGAAGAAATAAGTAACTCATTCCAAACAGAATTAAAACCAAGATTAATTATCAAAATCAATCAATTTATTCATTGAATTGTTCCATTAGTTCGAGTAACAGATTTGTCAAAAAACCTAGCCCCTCTACAGTTCTTGTTTCCGGTTTAAGACACTTAAGTAATGTATTTCTGCAGTTTTGATCTACTTTTATATCGAGGGCTTCGAATTGATTTAATAGGGTTCTCTGCAGCCTCCCACCTGTTCTATCCCAATCCATCATTAATATCACAGGCCCTTCTCCATCAACCATCTTGTTCTCACCCCATTTTTCAGTTAAGTGAGTTACAAGCCGATCTAAACTCCAACCTCGATTAACTAATTCTATTGGTCCGTGGAAACCTAATTTATTGAGTGTTTCACGATCTCTTTTTCCTTCTACAACAATCGGACAATTACTTCCTCCTTTCTCACAAGGGGAATTGCGAATACGGCAGATTGCTAAGGCTTTTGCAGCTCGAAAGAATCTTTGTTCAACATCCAATCCTCTTTTTGTTTGCATTAGAATTCCTCTTTATCACAATATTTTTTCATTGTTTCTAACACATATGAATTACTTACATTCCTTACTTGTATTTTCTTCTGTCTAGATGTTGCACCAGATAATATTGATACATCAGATGAAGAACAATTTAACACTTTTGATATGTACGACAATAAGGATTTATTTGCTTCACCTTTTATTGGTCGGGATTTAATTGAAATAACAATTCTCTTTCGCCATGAATTGTATCCATTAATCTCATCTTTTTTGTTACCTGGTTGTATTTCAACGAGTAAGTTGATATGATTATTAACATCAATAATGATTGCTTCTTCAAACCCAGACACAGTAGTGTGTATAGGATATTGCTCAAAGCCCCTTCGCTTCCAAAATATGCTCTGAAGGGATTACAATAGATGATGAGTTTTGACGAGGGGCTTAAGCCCCTCGCTGAAACGCTTAATAATCGAATTCACAGCCATAGTATTGGGGGGAAAGAGATGCCAGCAGAATATACAATTTTTTGGCCTCTTTTTGAAACCTTCATGTTTTGGTCAATCGTTGTTGGAGTTTTCACTTTTGCATTACTTCTATATCTAGTAATCAAATTTCGTTCAGGGGATGAAGAATATGATGATCCAGACAATATAAAAGTAGGTGTTTTTCCAGTTGAAAGGCATAATATCCAATTGGAAATTGCTTGGTTTGCAGGCCCAACCATACTCATTTTGTGGATTACATGGATTGCTTGGCAATCAATGGTTACTGTATGGGTTGATCCTGTGGAATTAGAAGAAAGAGATCAATTTGAGATTCACGTAAATGGTGCACAATGGGGATGGGATTTTGAATATACTGAATCAATCACAACCGAAGATGGAACGGTAATTGGAGTCGGTGACTCAACAATAGGTGAAGTATGGGTTCCCTGTGGACAAGAAATCAAATTCAATATTACAACTACAGATGTAATACATGCACCATTTATACCAGAATATGGAGCAAAAGAGGATGCTGTGCCTCTAGTCAACACATACATGTATTTCACCCCAATGGAGAATGGAACATACATCATGTATTGTGCTGAATTTTGTGGAGATGGACACTCTGTAATGCTATCAGACGTGCATGTAGTAGATAATCCAAATGATAATTTTGAATGTAACAATGTGTGAGGTGGAGTGGTGAATTTCAAAACAGGATTAAGAAAACGAAGTTTTGCAGTACTAGTTGTACTTGCAGTTGCTTTATTTTCAATTCCCGAATTTGGGGCTGCTCCTGGTGGAATCGGGTCTGGTGCTGACAAAGGTTGTATTTGTCACAATGAGGCAATTCCAAGTTCTGATACAATTGTCACACTTACAGGATTACCAAGTACATTTAATGCAAGTACAGAATATCTACTCGTATTGACTGTAGAAAATGCTGAATTACCTGGTTCCCAAGCCACTGATGGCAGAAATGGTGGATTTAGACTACTTACAAGTGCAGGGGAAATAAGTGGAGATGCAGAACTAACAAAAATGATGAATGATGGTTTGACACATACTGAAGCAGGAAACGATTTCAGAACATGGAATATTACTTGGACTGCCCCAGCAAATGATGCGCAAACAGTTGAATTTACAGTACATGGAAACGCAGTAAGTGGGGATGCTGATACAACTGCAAATGGAGGTGAACTTTGGAATAGTGCATCATATTCAGTAAGTGGTGCTGGATTGAGTGGTGGAATAATACCAGTTGAACAATCAGATCCTTTTGCTGTTTTAATGGCTGCAATTACAATGGCAATTTTGTTAATGTTTGCGGGACTAGTATTTGCATTCTATCGTAATGACCCCGACAATTTTGGTCTTGAACCATTTTGGTTATGGTTGAAAGGGTGGTTGACAACCACGGATCACAAAGGAGTGGGGACGTTATATTTTGTTTACTCATTTTTCTTCTTCTTGGTAGGGGGACTTCTGGCACTATTGTTCAGGATACAATTAGCATTACCTGATAATGACTTCATACCTGCTGATCAATATAATTCATTCTTTACCTTGCATGGTACAACTATGATTTTCTTAGCTGCAATGCCTATGATTGCTGCTTTTGCCAATTGGATTATACCGCTACAAATTGGAGCAAAAGATTTAGCATTTCCTAGGGTAAATGCAATGGGTTTTTGGATGATCTTTTTCTCATCATTCCTAATTTATGCTGGTGTCGCCACTGGAGAAGGTGCTGACATAACATGGGTAATGTATCCACCTTATTCATCAGATGGTGGTTCAGCAGGTGCTGCTGCTGCTGGAACTACCCTATTCCTTGCCGGAATTTTCATGCTTGCAATTTCATCTACACTGTCAGGTGTTAATTTCATTGCTACAATATTCACAATGCGTGCGCCTGGTGTAACTTGGATGAAAATGCCATTGTTTACTTGGTCAATACTTGTTGCTAATTTTATGCTTTATATTTCACTTCCAGCATTAGCTGTAGGTACACTATACCTTCTATTAGATCGAACAATCGGAACTACTTTCTTTGATGTGTCACTTGGAGGAGATCCATTGTTATTCCAGCACTTATTTTGGTATTTTGGACATCCTGAAGTATATGTCGTTATATTGCCCGCCTTTGGTGTGATTTCAGAAGTTCTTGCCACAAGTGCAAGACGCTCTATCTTTGGTTACAGATCGATGGTTTATGCTTTAGCTGGAATTGGAATTGTTGGTTTTGTCGTATGGGGACACCACATGCTTACAAGTGGAATGGATCCTACGTTAAGATTCATCATGATGCTAACAACGATGTTAGTCGCAATACCGACGGGTGTGAAAGTTTTCAATTGGTTGGCGACACTGTGGGGTGGGTCTCTTGTTTTCAAAACACACACATTATGGGCACTTGGTTTCATAGTTACATTCACAATGGGTGGACTTTCTGGAATGTTCTTCCCCGTTGTAGGGATGGATACTCACTTTCACGATACTTATTTTGTAGTTGCACATTTCCACTATGTGCTTGTAGGTGGAACAATGTTTGGAATGTTTTCAGCCATATATTATTGGTATCCAAAAGCAACAGGAAGAAAACTTAACGAACGTTTAGGAATATTACACTTCCTTGTGGGATTCATTTCTTACAATGCCACATTTTGGCCAATGCATCAATTAGGTATAATGGGTATGCCAAGAAGATATCATACATATGGTGTAGAGAGTGGTTTTGGAGAATTAAATATGATAATTTCAATATCCGCATTCGTATTTGGATTATCTACATTAATTCTACTCTGGAATATGATTTATAGTTACAAGAAAGGAATCCCCGCTGGAAATGATCCATGGGGTGGATGGAGTTTGGAATGGTCAACTTCATCCCCACCACCAACTCCAAGTTTCCATGACATCCCAGTACAAGGAAACGACCCCGCAAATGAAGGCCACGATGATGGATTCTTAATGAGATGGGGGAGTAAATTATGGTTTGCCGGAGTAAAGAAAGAGGAGGTATCGAAATGAATTACGGGAACTCAAACGAACATGATGACCATCACGATGACCACCATGGTTCAATTGCACCATTTATTGCATCTGCAGGAACTATGCTATTCTTGTATGGATTTATCGAAAGTTGGGCTATACTCATTATTGGAGTAGCAGTACTTGGGTGGTCGATTTCAATATGGTGGAAAGAAGATTTAGCTGGGGATGGTTCTAAAATTGAATATGCACTTGGTGAACCTTTTGGAGGAATAGACATACGTAAAGTAGGTATGTGGGTATTTCTAATGTCTGAGGTCATGGTCTTTGGTTCACTTTTCAGCGCATATCTAAGAATACGTCTTTCTAGTGCTTGGGTTGAAGAATATGCTGCTCACTACATAACTCATAGTTTCATGACACTATTACCGGGTGCTATCAATACCTTTGCTTTGATTTTGTCATCTTATACTGTAGTATTGGCACTGAAGGCTGCTAGTGCACCTGAATATGTAGCACCAAAGAATATGCTTGGAAAACTGATAATGCCAGATAGAAGAAGAGCAATACGAAACTGTTTGATAATTACCCTTTTACTTGGAACTCTTTTCTTAATTTTGAAATTATACGAATGGAATCATCTCATTTATGATGAAGGTTTTACAATTCATTCAAGTCTTGCGGGATCAGTATTCTATGTAACAACTGGTACACATGGATTTCACGTATTTGTTGGTTTAATTTTCATATTGTATTTCATATACAAAGCACACATTGGTGGATTTGGCCCAGAAAATGCCCAAGCAATCGAATATTATGGATTGTACTGGCACTTTGTGGACCTAGCTTGGGTAATAATTTTCCCAGCATTCTATCTGTATTGATTAGGAGGATTGAAAATGGGAGAACATGCTGAAGGATGGCAAAAGACACTGAAAAATAAGACTGGACAAGATGTTTATTTCTGGAATTTTGTTCTTCTAATGGTATTTACGGTGATAGAAGTCGGTGCAGTTTATATTGAGTTTAGCCTAGCTATGACTCAATTTATTCTAGTTGCAGTTGGAGTTGTAAAATTCTTTGGAATTGCAGCGTTCTTTATGCATCTATGGGATGACGAATATATTCTTCGTAGAACCTTTGCATTTCCATTTATTTTTGTCTTAATTGCTCTATACGGAATTGGACTTTCTGTGCCGGGCGGAGTTGACACACTCCCAGCATGGTGTTCACCACCATGGGTTCCAAGTTATGAATCAGGTTGGGCAAATGGATGAATAAAAAATATGTGTCATTATTAATTGGGTTTTTATTAGTTTTTTCTGGTTGCCTAGAAAGTCTAAATGATTCTCCAGCAGATAAGATTGCAGAAAGTTCATTCTACGGAATTGGACTTTCACCATTACAAGTAGAAGATTTTGTATTAATAAATCAACATAATGAGAATGTCAGTCTTTCTGATTTTGAAGGGAAAGTGGTAGTAGTAGCATTCACATATACTGCTTGTCCTGATGTTTGTCCAGTAATTGAGCATAATCTAAAACTAGTACAAGATTTACTTGGGGATTCATATGGTGAAGAAGTTGTATTCATATCGATTACAATAGATCCCGCAAGAGATACTCCTGAGAAATTGAGAACACATTGGTATGAAGGATTTGGTTTTGAATGGGACCATCTAACCCACCCAGATGGAAATGTGGTCAAGGCCGTATGGGAAGATCACTTCAACGTTATCGTAGATAATGATCACATAAACACAGAACACAATCAAATAAAAAAGAACACTTTATCAATGCTTTATCCAGATAATACTACAGAGATATTTGATATCAAATATGATGACAATCAAACTGGATGGAATTTAACTACAATACCTTTAGAGGATTCGAATATCTCCTATAATTATACCACATACGAATGTTGTGGGAAATATCCAACAGAATTCAAAAGCCATACAGCACCTGATAACAATAGTTGGTATTGGGAGTTACTTTTATGGAACCACACCAACTCTTCATGGGATTCTTCTGAGGTTGGAATTGATAGCATAAATGTAACAGATACCACTCATATCGCATGGTCTCCTAGTAATGCGAATAAGAATTTGTTAGGAGATCCCACCAAAAAAGATTGCAATGGACATGGGTGGGTAATGGGCTCCGGTGATAGTGCGCACTGTATGTGTGATGACGGTTACAAATGGGATGGAGATAATCATCTCACTTGCATTAGTAAAGATAGTGATACCGAATCAGATTCCACAAATAATGAATTTAACGAAAGTGAGCCCTATTTAATAGGGCATCAGTCAATAACATTGATTCTCGATCAAAATCAAAAGAAGAGAGTTGCTTGGACTGGTATGGATTGGGATGAAAATGAGTTTGTATCCGATATAATGGTCTTAGTAGGATAAAATGGCGCGAACGGAGAGATTTGAACTCCCGAGTCTTACGACACCGGTTTTCAAGACCGGCGCAATACCAGGCTATGCGACGTCCGCTTGAACATTTGGACACGATAATAGCATTGAAACTTTGTGTGTTAGATTTGAACTCCGAACCGCTGATTTTTCAAACAAGTAGGTTCATCGTGTGTACATGA
This sequence comes from uncultured Candidatus Poseidoniales archaeon, assembly GCA_964431435.1. Lineage (GTDB taxonomy): Archaea > Thermoplasmatota > Poseidoniia > Poseidoniales > Poseidoniaceae > CAYSJV01. The sequence continues at coordinate 4,950 of CAYSJV010000027.1, read as the reverse complement.
GGGGAGCGGGCCGACTGCTAATTGTCCTGATGCTCGCGGCTAGTTTAACTGGTTGTATTGGCAGCAATACGCCTGATTGGGGCAAAGGTGAGGGTCAATATTTCGTAAGTTGGGATGGTGATTCATCAAGTCAAGTACTGGTAAAATCTCCTAATTGGAAAATTTCTGACTATGAAACTACAGATCTGGCAATAAAAAGAGACTATATGAATCCCTGGGGATGCCACAAAGAGCAAATTACTGAAGGAAATGAAACTTGGATTGAATCGAGTCTTGAAGAAGGTGGAAGTGAATCTCAAAGAAGTATGTCTCCAATTACAGTATCTGGTTGGTTATATGCAGCAAAACATTTTCCAGATGGAGGGCAAGATACTTCTGCAGAAAGTAATCTCGCATCTACAGCAATAGTAATCACTACTGGAGATTATGATGAAATTTCCGATTACACATTTGAAAATTTTGATAAAGTTGGCGTCAAAGATTGGATGAACCCAATAGATGTCACCACAACACCGAAATTAGATTCAGGTAGTTGGACAAAAGAAGGACACCATAAAGCTGGTGAAATTAATGAACAACACGAAGAAGGGTTTGCAAATGTCGGCCTAGTACCAAGTACATCCAACATCATGTTCGGATTTAGAGGATTAGAAGAAGGAAAGGTTTCAGTGAAATTACAAGGATACCTCATTACTTCGTACCCATATGTCGATGAATATAATACAGTACTTGATGAAGAATGTAGAATTATAACAAGTATGAATCCTAGCGAAAATAGTTTGGGTGTACCATTATCTGCCACATTCAACTTCTTAGTTACCCAAATTGAGTTTGAAGGGGCAGTAGTAAGTCCACAAGGCAATGCTGTTCATGAATGGGAATTTGGTGAAGTGCCAATATTAGGTGCTGTAGGTTACACCATAGGCCTGATTTTCATAGGAATTGGAGGTGCAATGACTGCATTTATAATTTCAATGAGAATGGAACATAACAGAGCTAGAAAAGATGCTGAATCATTACTTACAGGAGAACATCTTAAAGCTGCTAAAAGAATTAAGAAAGATATCAAAGATGCTAAGAGAAAGGGGTATGATTACAAACAAACCGAAGCCGCTAAGAAAATGAAAAAGATTGAAGCTCAAGAGCAAAAAGCAAAAACTGTCAAAGCTACTAAGAAAATAAAAGGGTTTGATTTAGGGGACGTTATTGATAGTGGGCCTGCAACATATGCGATTAAAGGTGCAGAACTAGGTGGTGGAGGGGTTATGGAAAGTGAAGAAGCCCTTCAGATAAGTTCTGAAATAGAGGAACAAGAAGAACCCGAAGATAATACAATGATGGGGGATTCAATGATACAACCAGCAGGCCCTACACGTGCAAAACCTAAGAAAAGAGAGATTGCAAGAAGAGAAGTTGCTGGAAAGAAGAGTGCATCTGCTAGGAAAGGTCCACCGCGTAAAAATGAAGATGAGCAAAGTACACCTCCTAAACCAAAAAGAGAGCGGAAATCCAGCATACAAGATGATGACTTTAGTGATTTTTCACTTTAATTATTCCCATTTAACCTTGTTTGAACCTCTAATCCATAATTGCTTGGGATAGAATTCTAATGTGGCAGGAGTAGTGATACAAGGTTCACCATCAGCTTGTACCCAAATAGGTGGGTCATGAGGGAAATCAGTTGGGTTATCATCCTCATCTACCGACCGTATCTCAAAACGCTTTGCATTACGCATGTATATCCCCCACTTCCCTACATGCTTTCCTTTTCTAAGAGGGCCCATCAATCTCAACATTTGAAACTTAGATAATTTTGTTGCAATTACTAAATGGCCGTGCTGATTTAATGGGGAAGCGTTTGGTGCAACTTTATATCCCCCACCAAACATCTCAGACATCACAAATGCAAAAATGTTGAAATCTACAACTTCACCAGGTTCATCATCTATTTTTATCCAAGCACGTTTTCTTTTCCAAGAGATTATTTCTGTTACTCCTAAATATGTATATTTTGCACTACCTTTAATCCATTTACCCCTACTCAGTTTAGCACGACTGGTTGCAGATGTGACACCTCCATCGCTTTCAAGAAAGACCCAACGAACAACATTACCACTCTCATGATTATCTCCATCCCACGTATTTGATTTGGGAGAAGGATAACTACTAACTGCAGGTGCTGGTTTTCCTTCTAGACGTATGGCACCAACATGTCGATCTGTTCCTGTTTTCAATATCTCAATTTGACCTGCTCTATTCTTCAAAGGAATATTATGTGCTCTAGCAACATCGTTTCCTGTTCCCATTGGAATGATTCCAATACGCATTTCACTACCCCTTAACCCAGAGGCTACCTCATGAACACTACCATCTCCTCCAACAGCAACTACTAAATCTAAATCCTCTCGATCACGGAGAGAATATGATATTTCAGATGCATGTCCTACATATTCTGTAAGATGAGTTTCTACATCAAATCCTGCTTCTACTAGTTTTTTCTCTATCGATGGCCAAATCTTACCAGACTTGCCGTCCCTACCGGCTGGATTGACTACACATGCGATGCGGGGCATTGTAAGGGGTAGAAGGTTTAGCATTCAAAATGAACCCATAGCAACCAAAGTCACCATAGGTAGGAAACTTCTCGACAGTATGTATCGGATATGTCAAAAAACAACTGGAGTAAATTTGATTGTGAATGTATGGAGCAAGCAATCTCTTTGGCAGAGCAAGGAAGAGGGCAAGTTTCCCCAAACCCTCCTGTTGGATGTGTACTTGTAAAAAATGGAGAAATTATTGCACAAGGTTGGCACGATCATCTAGGAGGGTTACATGCAGAACAAATGGCAATTGCAAATGCAGAAAAAAGTGGTATATCTCCTAATGGCTCAATTGCATTTGTAACTTTGGAGCCATGTAATCACTATGGAAGAACACCACCATGTACTGAAGCACTTCTTTGGGCGGGTGTTAAATCAGTAATTGTTGCACATGAAGATCCAAATCCCAATGTTAGAGGAGGAGGTATTCAAGCACTTATTGATGCGGGAGTAAATGTTGAAACTGGATTGTTAAAAGATTCTGCAGCACTCCAGATGCAATCATTCCTCAATTGGTGTAAGAATCGTGTACCTTTAGTAACATTGAAATTAGCACTAGATAAAAATGGTGCAGTTGGTAGTAAAAATGGTGAAAGTGGTAGATTTACAAGTGAAAAATCACTTAAAATGGTTCATAGATTACGTAGACAAGTTGACGCAATAATCGTTGGAGTAGAAACGGTAGTGAGAGATAATCCATCTCTGAATATTAGAAAAGTAAAACTTGGACTGAAAAAACAGCCATTAAGAGTCATAATAGATCCTGAGTTAAGAATTCCTAGAGATTCGAAATTACTTTTGGATGGGGCACCCACACTCTTAGTCCATAGATGTGAAAATATGAATTTTGAAAAATTAAACAATGTTAGTACAATATACATCAAGCCAAATGAGGACTCAAATATTGAGCCTGAGCACTTGCTTTCTATGTTGGGCGATAGAGGAGTACAAGAAGTAATGATTGAAGGTGGCCCCAAAACAATTACACATTTTGTTAAAAATAATAAAATAGATCGAGCAATAATTGTGAATTCAAATATTGAATTTGAGGAACCTATTCCATCCGGAATTAATAAAGAAATTTTACATGAGTTGGGCCTAATAAAATTACATGAGAATGTGGTTGAAGGAGACCAAATAGAATACTGGTCAAAAAAAGAGATAGAGTGGCCTCAAGTAGAGTGGCCATAAAGTGGGCGATGCAGGATTCGAACCCGCGTCGTCGGGTCCGAAGCCCGACAGGATATCCAAGCTACCCCAATCGCCCATACTGATGGAGAATTCAATCTCTTTTAAATAAACGCAAATATATTACATATTGGTTGCTCTGATTAATAACCTAGACATTGAACCATGCACTGGTATTGAATACTTGTCAATTATTTTCCAATTTGAACTTTCAAAAAGAGAATTAATTTCTTTCCATTCCCTACCCATTATTGTACTTTGCATACCTCTTTTCGAATTTTTATTTTGTTTATTTAGAGACGGCCAAGGGAGCAAACAAAGTAATCCAACATCTGATTTTGAAACTACCAACTCATTACATGAGTGTAACACTGAAGACAATAAATCCCATCCTTCTTCACTTCGCCAAGAATTTTTGCCATAAGGAGGATCGAATGCAAAACCTGTAATATTCATATCTGGAATATCTTCCAATATCGTACTCAACTCAGTAGCATTTCCATATCTTACACTATTTGATAAATTATTTTCAAGATTTTTCCCCAATATCCATTCTAAATTAGTTATACACCCAGACACCATCTCTTGGTCAAAATCAATTCCAACATAAGGTATTTCCATTAATGCAGCTTCCATAAGAATTCCACCAGTACCACACATAGGATCGCATAAATATTCTTGACCATCTGATTTTATTCCTGTAAGATTAACTATAACTTTTGCAAGTATAGGGTCAAGGCTAACTGGTTTGAAAAAGGGCCTCTCAGTTGCTCTTCGATCTTTCCAACCAATTCGTGGTGAAATTCTAATTTTTCGAATTCCCCAACAAACAACATCACAACTTCCATCCAAAACCAACATTAATTCCAAAGTAGGATTCTCTAAATCAACAGACCAACCATTTTCCACAAATACATAACCTAACTCTCCAGCAATTGTACTTGATTCTATGGAATCAATACCACCATCTATACTTGTCCACCTTACTGCAACTGTACCTCTTTCGAGTGATGATAAATTTACTGTAATCCAATTAGAGATTTGTTCTGTAAGTTTTTGATGTAGTTCTTCTTTAGTTTCACTATTTATTCTGTTTATATTGACCCATCCAGAGGGATTTAGTAATTCATCTAAAGTTGCCGAGCGAGAAAGTTTAGAAACC
>CAYSJV010000026.1:0-20948 GCA_964431435.1 uncultured Candidatus Poseidoniales archaeon | reverse complement strand
TACAAGTTGATCCCGAATGCCAAATTAATTTTCCATTGATTCCTGGCATGATAGAATTCTGTTGGTGGTTACCTGTTGCTACTCCTTCAATCAATGTTTGAGGAAGGGATAACTCCCAGTTAGAAGGGTTATCGCCAGAAAGAATATCCCAGGCTTGCAACGTTCCTAATTGTGAAACAAATAGTCTTGCACTAGAATTAGAATCAATCCAATAAAGAGTGCCATGAGGAGAATTAAGATTGTCTAGAACAGTTATTGGCGAAGAAAACATTTCATCAACTAGATTCAAAGCTAATATTTTTCCACCTTTATCACAAACAAGTAACCAATTTTCATCGGCCCAATGTAGACATGTTGGATTCCCCAAATCTTCAGCCATTATTTCCAATGTTGTTCCTTCTTGAACTACGTTTGCTTCTGATTCAAACAAATATGGCCATGCTTGTCTTGCTGCCACCATAAGAAGTAAGACTACTACAATGAAACTAACTGCTATTGTAATTCTTTTTGGAGTTAAAAGTCGATTATTATTTTCTGTCATTAAATAGCACCTTAAAATGGCCTCGCATACATGTCACAACTTTCTGAAATTCTCAATAATTGATTATATTTCGAAGTGCGATCACTTCTAGCGGGGGCGCCTGTTTTGATTTGTCCTGCACCTGAACCAACAGAAAGGTCCGCTATTGTATTGTCCGCTGTTTCGCCCGAACGGTGAGAGATTACAGTTGTGAATTTTGAATCCCAAGCCATCTTCATAGTATCTGCTGTTTCAGTAACAGTTCCAACTTGGTTAAGTTTGACTAAAATTGAATTAGAGGATTTAGTTTCAATTCCTTTACTTAATCTACTAACTTGAGTTACGAATAAATCATCACCTACAACCTGGCATTTATCTCCTACTTGTTTGGTTAATTTCTCCCAAGAGCTCCAATCATCTTCATCAAATGGATCTTCAATGCTCAGTAGAGGATAAGTATCCACCCAACTTGAATATAATTCAGTAAAGTCCTCACCACTTATTTTTCTACCTTCAACATTATACATCCCATTACTAAAAAATTCTGATGCTGCAACATCTAATGCAATTCCTATTTCCTCTGTAGAATATCCAGCACCCTCAATTGCCTTCACCATGTATCGTAATCCTTCTTCATTTGTTGGGAGATTGGGTGCAAAGCCTCCTTCATCCCCAAGACCAGTTAAGAGTCCGTCATTTTTCAATTCATTTTTGAGCGCATGATAACATTCTGTTCCCGCTCGTAAGGCAGTGGGAAAATCATCAAAGCCATGAGGAACAACCATAAATTCCTGCACATCTACATCACTAGAAGCATGTGCTCCACCATTTAGAATATTCATCATTGGGACAGGTAATTCCATTTCTCTACCTTCAAAAAGAGTATTTATATGCTTCCACAATGGAACATTTTGTAAATTCGATGCTGCCTTCAAACAAGCCATACTTACACCTAAAATGGCGTTTGCTCCTAGATTACTCTTGTTAGTTGTACCATCTAAAGCAAGCATTGCATTATCAATCTGAAGTTGGTAATCGTTTACATCTAAACTCATGCCAATTAATTCATTCTGAATAGGACTCAATACATTCTTTACCGCGGTGTCTACTCCTTTTCCTAACCAATTTTTCCCGCCGTCCCTTAATTCTACGGCCTCATATTTTCCAGTAGAGGCCCCGCTTGGTACTGCCGCTCTTCCCTTTAATTTACCATCTACTAAACAATCGACTTCAACGGTTGGATTGCCACGACTATCGAGTATCATACGTGCATTGAATCCACTGATATTTGCGCCCATGCAAATCCCTGTGGTAAGGGGGAGGAAGGTTCTAGATTTCAAGGCGACGGAAGTTACTGATTTAACCAAGCCAGCCATTTTGCTGCTATACTTTCCGCATTTGGTATTTCATACTCATCATAACATTCTACTAACCAACAAAGTTGTTCTTGATGGGGGGTAATGGAAAATAGTTCACATTTGAAGATGGGTTCCTCTACCTCGAGTTCTTCTGAATGTCTATGATCATCGACAAAACAATGTACAAGTTGTTTTGGATAATGCTTAATCGTGCCTTTATTTGGTTTGCAATGAATTACACTAGAATTAAGAAAGAGTAGTGCGCTACCATCATCTGGATTAATCATATGATTTACCAATTTACATTCAGAAAGCAATGCCGCAATATCAACTTGATACCACTCTCTTTGTATGGGGGATAAAGGCGAAGTTGTGACTTCATCCAAGAATTTCTGAGTCCGCTCAATAGAAAGTGCATCAGACCCGTTCATGAAGTTACATAGAGGCATTGCATTTTAACCCGACGATGAGTTTTTTACTTCCATTTTATTGAGCATCCGATTGACTGTGTTCTAGGATTTGAGATTTCTGCGCCCATCAATAAAGAATCTATTGCGTCTTGTAATTCAGAGGTTGATGCTTGTGTTGGATCACGTGGGCTATTGTCTAATCTTCCTTTGTAAACAACAATTCCTTCAGAATTAATAAGGAAAAATTCGGGAGTTCTTTCTGCGCCCCATTCTATGGCTACCTCTTGTGATTCATCGTGTAAATATGAATATGGCATTCCTTTATTTGCTCTATTAACCATATTTTCAAACGAATCATCGGGATACATTACAGCATTATTTGAATTAATGCCTACAAATCCGATTCCCATCTCAGATGAACGCATGCACATTTTATTCATCCTTTCAATAGATGCGATTACATATGGACAATGATTGCATTCGAATGCAACAATTAAGCCATTTTCACCCATTACATCTGATAATGATACTGTTTCATTTCCGATGTCTGAATTTGCATTACTCAAGCTAAAATTTGGTGCTGAATCACCAGGTTCTATTCCGGACATAAACTTCGGAATGAGTGTGGGTGTTTAGTTGCTTTTAGCCATGGACAAAGTAAGATCGCACTCCTCAAGACGAACTCTAGCAACTTGATGTTCGGGAGAACAATCTAGTACATTTCTCCAAGCGATATGTGCCTCATCCCATCTTGATGCAGCATGATGAATTGATGCAATATGTAACAACGCGTCAAGATGATTGGAATCTGCTTTAGCTGCTTTCTCGAAGTCTGCAAGTGCGGCGTCCTCTTTGCCCCAGTCTAGATACAAGAGTCCCCTATTATGCCATGCTGGTGCATGTGTTGGATCTATTTTTAGTGCCTGATTTAGAGGTGTTTCTGCTAGTTCGGGCCTCCCTAATGCAGTTTCACATGCTGCCAGTTGAGTTAGCGCTTGTGGGTGGTTATTGTTTACTTTCAATATCTCCTCCCATTCTGATTTTGCTTTATTCCACTCTCCTAAATGCATCAAAATATCTGCAATTCTACACCTGGCTAACAACATTTCAGGAGCCTGTGAAAGTAGTTCTTGGCAATCATCAAGCGCTTTATGAAATTCGTCTAATGCCAAATATGTTGCAACTCGATTAAGTCTTGCTCTCACATGAAATGGATTTTGCTTCAATACTTCATTGAAATACTCTAATGCGGCTTCAAAATTACTCTTTCTGCATGCTAAGTTACCTTTAATATACGGAATTAGTATAGTATCTGATGAATTTACTGATGCTGCTTCAACCAATCTTCCTGCTTCACCAAGATCTCCCTTATCTAATGCAAGTAAGGCTGCCTCAGCGTTTAGTTGTGGTTCTTTTGGAAGTAGTCTTGTTGCTCGAATCATTGATTCTTCTGCGGTTTCAATATCTCCTAATAATCGGTCACACCTTGCTAATCCAAGCCAAGCAATTCCTGATTCTCTGTTGCTTTTCAGTGCTTTTTCAAAAGACTCTTTTGCTACTTGGATAAATGTTCTGTCTGTCTCTCCTGTGCCGTCTCGGTTACGATCTGCATGGAGGAGTTGTATCCTAGCTCTGGCTATCCAAATGGGTTCTTCGTGCGCCACCTCAATTGGTGTCTCTTCTAGTAGAGTTTCAGCACCTTTGATATCGCCCTCACCAAGTAGCAGAGTTGAAATTGTAGAACGTAATTCAGTATTATCTAGATCTTTATCAAGTTCATTACAAAGAGATTCAAAGGCTTCTTCGTGTTTACCATCTGATGAAAGAAGTTCGGCTTTCAATAATACTAATGATGTCCCTCCAGCATTCAATGCTACTGCATGTTTAGCCGATTTTAGGGCCTCATTAGATAATGATGGGTTCTTTGCCTGAATTGTCGCTTTCAATGCCCAAGCATCGCCATATTGTCTATCAAGTTCGAGTGATTTATTCACTGCTTTCAGTGCTTTGTCATATTCTCCCATCTCATGAAGAATTTCTGCTTTAGCAACCCAGTCCACAATTCTCTCAGGATCTTCTTCTAGTGCAAGTTCGAGTTCTTCCAAGGCATCGCTCATCGAACCTGAACGTTGAATTAAACCAGATAATAAACTTCTATCCGCGGGGGTATCTACTCCAAGCGCTTTAAGCCTACGAACATCTCTCTCTGCTCCTTCTGCATCTGTATCCATTTGTACCATCAATAGTGCATGTTGGCGTAGTAGCATTGGATTATCGGGGTCGGTATCTAACCATTTCTCTAACCATTTCTTTTGGGTTTCCAAATCACCACTTTCCCTCGTTAAGTGATAAAGTGATTGTAAGGCTGGTACGTAACCAGATGCTTGTCCCACTGCTGCTTCATAGCACCACCTTGACCAATCTGCGTGTCCACATAAGTAACAAAGGTGGCCAAATCTAGCCAATTCTAAGTGATTTAGTCCTAATTCGTCGGGCAGCAATCCTAATTCGATTAATATTGAATGTAACCTATCCGCTTGACGTTGAGTTCCCAATGAGCTTGAGGTTGTGTCCTTGTCCTCAATATTTCCATTTACATCTGATGCTCCCAATAGAGCCCGGATAGCATCAACTAGTTCTTCTGCCACCAATGACGATGAATCAGGGTCTTGTTTGGATTCGGAAAGTTGTCTTTCAATTCTCTTAATTACAGCATGAGTGGAAATTATTCCAGATAATTCAGGGTGTGCCTGTAATAATGCATCAGCTCCGACATTTAAATCGTCTAACTGTGTAGTAATTTCCTGTAGTTGTGTCATCATTTGTACTCTTTCATCTAAGAGGTTTTGTTGCAGTGCTTCAATCCTAGAATCGGCATTGTGAAACCACCATATTGAGGTGGTAACTCCAGAGGCCAATAAGAATCCGAATATGATTGTTAATGGTTCCATCGTCGCGCAGCCGGATTGAAGGTGTTTTATGGTCTACGGAAGAGTTGGTGGGTAAAAGGGTGTTTTTGATAGTAAATCGAAGATGCGGACAATATTTGAAAATTGACAAATAATGTATGCTGGGACCGACATCAAAAAGGGCTTAATCATGCTAGACTGGTCGAGCACAGTTATGTCTTTAGATGATGATTCAAACGAAGAATGGTTGCATTCCAAATTACAATTATGGAAAAGAAATGGGTATGATATAGAGATAATAGAGGGAAAAATAGGGAGTAGCCCTGAGAATAGTATAGAAATTATTAGTAAATATGACTCATTATTTGAGCGAGGGGAGGGTGTTCGTAATCGGATGAGGGAGTTGCCTCGGAATTTAGAAATGAAAAGGCATTCTTTGGTAGAAAAATTAAGAACATTAGATGAAGTTCCTTATGTGGAAAATATTGTAAGAGAATTGCTTGAAGAATTTAGACCTTGGGCTCTAATAGTTGAGAAAAATATCTCTAGTTGGAAAATGCATGGAAAATTGGACAAATTGAATGAATTAGTCGGGCGTCTTAACAACTTAGATCCAAGTATGATTATTGACGCAAAATCGATTGCACAATATTTTGTAGATCCTAGAATGAAAGATCGAATTGAAAATGAAATTGTAGAAATCGAAAGCCGACAAAATGAACGTTCTAATGCATTAACTGAAATGGAAGATTTGCTAGATGGTGAAGGATTTCAAATAAAAGAGTTGGGGAATCTAAATCTTGAGAAGAGATTTGAGGAAATTTCAAATGTTCAGCAAGAACAAAAAAAACACTTAAAATTAAAGCACAAGATTAACCAAGGGGTTCGTATCTTTGATTCTGATTTGGCAAATGATTTTGAAAATAGGAGAGTGGAACTATTAAATTCAGATACTCCGGATAATTTTATTCAGTTAAGTAATGAAGTTGAGGAATCCTCAAATATGTTTTTTGGAAGATTAGATACAATAAACAAAAAAATAAGAAATTGGCGTGAAATGGGGATTGAGTTTGAAAACATGGGCTCAATTTCTGCTAAGGAGCTTTATGAATGGGAAAATACCATCTCTGAAAAACAAGAGCGAGTTGATTTGTTGCTAGAACTCAGAAAAAGACTAATCAAACAAAATGAAATTTGGGGAGATGAAATTGATAATATGTTACTAGGAATTAGAAGAATTGATTTAATTGATAAATTAGAAGATGCGGTGGAATCTCTGGAAAACAAAACTCATTTATTGAATATTGAATTTGATGGATTCATTGATAGTTGGAAAAAAAGAGGGTATAACATGCAAAAGTGGGTGGGTAGATACAATAGAAACCCTAGAGAAACTCTTGCCGAACTCAAAGCATTCCGACCAGTTTTGGAAGAAGGAGAAATTCTTAGAAAAAGAATTGAAAAGTTGGATGAGGATATTTTAAATTCAAAAAGAAAGATGGAATTATATTCCACATTGGAAGATTCTGATATAGAACTTGATACATTAATTGAGATAGATATGAAAGTTAGAGTGTTAGAAAAAAGGGAAATAAATTATAAGGAAAAATTAGTATTTGAATGGGAATCATTGGTTCGTGATAATGTTGCTTCAAGAAGATTGGATACTACACAATGGAACATTACAGAATTTGAATCTTATATTTCTAAAGCAATAAATGAGGATTTAGGAGAGATACCTACTTCAAAAACTAGAGTGATGTCATCCTTACAAAAATCTCTAGAAAATGAGTTCTCCGTGATGGAAAAACAAGGGTGGAATATGAGTGGATTGTATTCTTTATTGGAAAAGTCTCCAGAAAAATTAGGAAATGATTTACCTTCAATAAGAAAGCAAATATTACAATTTGATAGGTTAGTAAAGCGATTGGAGGTATTGCCATGGGAAAGGGATCAGGATAAAGCTAGAAAAATTATATCTCAATTGAAAATGCCAGAAAAATTACCAAAAATTTGGGATAATATACCAAGCATTATTAGAGAGTTGTCTAAACTTGATGCTGTAACTGAAAAATTTGAATTTATACCGTGGAAGCCAATAATAATACCTTTAGAAAAAGAACATGGTAGAGCTCATAACGAATCTAAAAGAATCACTTCTAATGTAAAGAAAAACACATCTAAGCCTGTTAAGAATCTTTCAAAAACAAAAGAGAGAAAGGGGGATGGTTCGGCCGTAAAATTCAATGCTAAATTTTGGAATGAGTATAGTGTGGAATTGGAAAAATTTTCAGATGTGGTTGGAATCAAAATAAATGTATGGCCAATTCAAGACAATGATGGAATAAAATTATGGAGAAGAACATTGGCAGAAAATGTAGGCTATATCCCAAGAGATACAAGAGTTGACAGAATGTTGCGATTGGCATTACGGTGTCTACCTTCAGAAGATGATATTGATGTGCCATTAAATGAATATCTAAATTTGATTAAATCTTTGTCTAAAAGTGCTAAAAATATACATAAATGGACTAAAATTCGTTTAGATTATAGAAATACTATGGGAAGTGATTCATTGTTAAATGATGTTAAAAAATTGGGTAATATGTTAGAAAGAATACCTGGACCTGGAGTGAAATTACCTCTTGCAAAAGATGAGTATACTCTTCCACAATCAAATAACCTTGTTGGACTAAAAAATGAGTGTCAATCTTTATTAAAAATGTGTTTTGTGATGTGAAATATATGAATTGGAAACATACTTTAGTTGCGGGCGCAGGAACAGGCGCTACATTAGCAACATTAGTGGCAGTGATTATGGTGAAAATAGGGGTTGAGCCTCCTTCCTTTGGTATCGCTATAGCGATCTTTTTAGGAATGATAATCGGGGCCGCATTTATCACAAAAAAAATATTTGAAAGCCACTATTTAGGATCTAATGATACAAGTCTAAAGCAATTAATTCCAATCTCATTCCTAACATTTATTCTACCTTTATTGGGTTCAACATTCGGAGCACCAAATAGTGATTTAGATACATTGCTGACACTTGTTATGCTTGGTACTGTTGGGGGGTTGTTTTGGTCAACGCCATTCGCACTTTGGAATTTCTTGAAAAGTCGCAAAGATTCTAGTAACGAAGCTTTCGAAGATTCTAGTGAATGATTTTTAGCAGCAACCATCATCCCTCATAGGAGCAGAAACAAAAATAACCCGATCAATGTCTTGTGTATCTTTTAATTTGTTCATTATTTCTTTAATTGATTTGGCATTCCCATTAATTTGCATAGTGTCAACACAGGTATGACTTTCAGAGAGGCAGTTATGGTGATATGAGGATACGGTGATTAGGTGGGAGTGTCTCAATTCAGATAATTTGTTTTCAACTCCGTGTTGATAATAAATAACTAATGTGCCCTCTGTTTTTTCTTCGTCTTTCATCGTAAAAATATCTCCTTTTTGTAAGACTTCAGAGAAATGAAGACTTGCATCTCGAAGAAACATACTTCTATTTTTGTAACCCGTCTTCTCGATGAGTTCTTCCAAAAGTAATGCAAATTCCTTGGTTGTGCTAAACGAAAGTATTCTGCTCATGCTACTGCTTGTTGGTCAGAATTAATAACATTTTTTATATATATATTAATTTACGGGAGTTCATGTCAAGTGAAGTGTTGTTATATGCACTAATTGCGTTAATCATTGGGTTGGGGTGTGGGTTATTGCCCGTATTCTCGAAAATAGGTAATGATAATGATAGGTTGAGGATGTTGACTGGGGTTGCTGCAGGTATAATCCTTGCATCTGCATTGATTGTAGTAATTCCTGAAGGTTATGAATTAGCAACTACTGATGAACATGCTGCAGAAGATAAGCTTGCAGGAGATATTGCACTAGTATTTGTCGAGGTTGATAGTAATGCTATCAATGCATCTCAAGGTATTGAGGAAATTGAGTTATTGTTAGGTGATGGTCATGGGCATGAAGAGGAAGGGCACGCTGAAGATGAACAGAAAGATGGGTTGGTTGCAGAAGTAAAACATGTCATTGAAGAAGTTGAGGAAGGAGAAATTACTGCTAGTGTGGGTATTGAAGAAATATTGGTATTAATCACGTCACATTCTCATGAAGAAGGCCATGAGGGTCATATGAGTGGATTAATATTAGGTGGCGCAATATTAGCTGGTTTTTTGTTAATGTTGATATTGGAGGGGTCTGGTATTGGGCACTCTGTACATGAAGAACATCATGATCACGGGGATGAACACGGACATGCGCATGTACATCATAATGCATCTGCGGGGTGGATGTTGGTGCTTGGACTATCATTACATGCTGCTACAGATGGTTTAGCAATAGGTGCTGCTGCTGCAACAGGGAGTATTTCATTAACAGCTACTGTAATCTTTGCAGTACTGATCCACAAAGGCCCTGCTGCATTTAGCCTAGGTATATTTTCAATGCATGAAAGACAGGATAAAAAATCTTCAATAAAGGATGTAGTGATTTTTTCACTGGCTACTCCAATTATGATTTTGATTGCATACTTTGCTTTAGAAGGCGTTGAAACATCCATGATTGGTTTAGCTATGCTATTCTCTGCTGGTACATTTTTGTATGTGGCCACAATAGATACCTTGCCAGATATCCATAACCCTGAAACAGGGAAAAAGGCATTACAACACGTTCTCTTAGGTGTGATTGTATTGAGTGTTGTACTGTTTGGTGTAGATGCTTTTGGCTTACTAGGAGATCACGGACACTGATTTTATTTTAATAAATCAAATGATTTTCTGTATCCGTTCAGAAGTAACCCATTCATCCCAACTAGAATCAAATCCTACATAGTGGATGAGATGTTGGTCTCCTGATATCTCACGGATGTGGGCTTCCCACCAACTTCCTTTCCATTCTACTTTAATTTGTTCGCCGACTGAATAAGTGTTGTTGAAAGGGTGATTTTCTGGGCTATTCTTCCAGCCGGTGGGCCCAACTATGTAGATGGTGTTTCGTGTTTCTACATACGCAGTTGCTCTTTCGTCATAGTTTACATTTTGTATTTGAGATGTCCTTACTTGTGTGTCCCCTAATTTGGGGTGTCCGTATGCATAGCCTCTCAAACAACCGTCTACAATCTCAGCATCTCGAATTATGACATCTGGTTTGGTGGGTGCTTGTTCTACAACTGCTGTTCCAGTTAAATGTCTTGCCAACTCTTGATAATCAATCTCAGCATCCATACCTATGTCCAATTCAGCAAAGCTATCCATCACCTCTTCAACCTCCAATGGGTTATCTCCAATTTCAGTCAATATATGGAAATATTCTGTAGCAGAAATTGTCCCACTATTATCTTCATCAAACACTTTGAAGGCTTCAATTAATTCTTGAAATTCTTGTTGTGCTGCTGTAACATTCTCCACATATTCCTGAACTTCAGCAGAATCTTCTAACTTCTCAATTCTACTCCACTCTACATTATCTTCAACATCGCCATCATCAAAATGAATCAAAAAGGTATGATTTTCGTGCTCTGCTGCTATACTGCCAGGATAATAGTGCCCGTGATTTTTCCAATTAACAAATACACGATCTCCCACACTGTACGGTGAACTTGCAGGTCGAATTGTGCCTGGTGCGGTACCAATCACTACTGCGTATTTGGTTTCAACAATGCCTCCTGATTTTGGTACTTCAATTCTATATGTGCCATCATCATTTACACTTACAACAATGCAGCGGTCTAACCAACGAGCATTTGTTGGACTATGATATTCAACATGATCACCCACCTTGAATGAAGGTGGGAGTTCCACTTCTGATGTGGGTGGAGGAAGTGGATCTGATGTTTGTTGATTAATTACTCCGAGTTGTTGAAGTGCGCTAACAACTGCAGAAGTTACTGCTGTCGCATCATTATTGATTACAGTATTATGGACAACATCTCCCCCTATTACTGAATCTTGTAGATTAACAGATTGAGTGTCGGAAGGAGTTTTTGATTGTGCCTCAGAAGGAGGCGCAGGAATCCATTCTGTTCCAGACCATATCCATTTTCCATCGGGACTAAACATTGGGTCGGACATATACAGCCCTACCCTAACTTCTTATTATTCGTTATCTAGTAGTTATATCTCCATTGATGTTTCACAATTTGGGCATTTAATTTTTCCAGAATAATCCTCGGGTACCAGTAATACTTTCTCACAATTTGTGCACTCAGTCTTCTTTTTAGTAGATGGGGTGGAATCTCTTGTTAAACGAATATTATCAAGTAAATTTTCAATGGGTTCAGGCCATCCTTTCTTGAGTGTTGCTGTAGAAAAAATCAACGGAATGGCTGTAATTCCAACACAACTAATCGAGCACATTGCAGACGTCATCAATAATTCGTCACCCCACGCAATAGAAATTGAATTTGGATCTGGGCCGTGGAAAATAAAACTAAGGGTGCCTGAAACAGTAAGTACTGCTATAGTAAAGAATAATCCATTAAGATACTCATTGTAGATTAGTACTCCACCTAAAAGAAATCCGAATCCCATCAATACACCCAATGGTGCTGTAAGCCAGCCTAGACCCATGTCGGAATCGAATGTAAACATTATTGCCCAGCCAATTCTAAAAACACCATAAAGCATAACAAATACAGCTAGAGTCTTAAGTAACTCATTTTGTTTTTGATAGTAAAATTGTGGTTGGATTCCTAAAGGAAATTGTTGAACTGCTTGGGTTGGTTGGGGTTGATTTTGTTGTGTAGTTTCCACGGATTCGTCATGTTCCATTAATCTGATGATTACGTCATCTTTTGTTCCTGAAATTTTTAATCCGCGCTCTTTGCAGATTTTTTTCAACTCAAGAAGTGTTTTTGAATCATAATCCATATACAGCCCGTTATTGATACAATATAAAAATACTCGGAAGTGATATTCTAAAAGTGACTATTTTCTATTCCTCTTCCTCTATTTCAAAATATTTTAGTGAAAGAAAAGTCGCCAATATTATTGAAAAGACAATGCTAATACTCAATAATTGTCCTGTATTTTTTGCTGGAGGAAAAGTCGCAAATGCTAGTAAAGCAAATATTGAAAGTGAAGTCATGGCAGCCCACCATCTTGCTAGAGTATCTTTTTTTGTGGGTAAATGTTCTGCACTTGCGTGTGAAAGGTAGTCCGCTGCAAATCCCATACCAAGTAATACTGCAGGCGCGGTATTTACTCCCCGCCCACCAATCAAACTAGCCATTCCATCTACTGCGATACCTACTGCTATTGTTCCAATTGCAATACGTGAGGCTCGTATTTGTGAACGTAATACAATGTAAGATACTAAGAATACTGCGA
Source organism: uncultured Candidatus Poseidoniales archaeon (assembly GCA_964431435.1). Classification (GTDB taxonomy): domain Archaea; phylum Thermoplasmatota; class Poseidoniia; order Poseidoniales; family Poseidoniaceae; genus CAYSJV01. The sequence goes on along the minus strand of CAYSJV010000026.1, from coordinate 8,411 downwards.
GCCCAGCCAAAAGGATTTGTGTGACTCTGCTCTCATCGAAAGCAGAAGCAAGTTCAGCCCCTATGGTTAAATCTCCTCCTACATTTCCTATGAGAGAATTTTCATCCAATAATTCGCGAATATCTGTTGAAAGTTGCAATGCTGCATCTGCATTTTGTCCGTCTATGAGTACACCTATCGTAACACCTGTGGTAACTCCATTACGTTGAAGTCGATGATCGTCCATAAACAATGAATTGGTATCAACTGAAAATATGGAATTTAATGTTGGGTTTGTCATATTGTCAACATTAATTGGAATTCCAATAACCATTGGAGAACGTATGAGGCCCGTATCAAGATTAATTATACTAGGGTGATGGGATAATTGTTTTTGGAAATTGCTAACTTTCTGATAATCTTCTGTAGAATCCCCGTCTACATCAATTGCAATCCATGTAATGGTGCTAGATGCTAGAATATATTTTGCCTCTACCTCTCGCATTTCATCTAGTGCTGGGTCATCTTCAGGTAGAAATTGGTGAATGTCAAGAACCTGAACTCCAGGGGGAGAAATTATTACTACTGATGAAAGTAATATCAAAAATACTGGCCATAACCACGACATCAATGGATGGTAGGGTAGTAATTTGTTTTCTGAGAGTGATTCGGGATTTGTACTTCTTTTAACATATAACTCCTCGAGCACGAATCTTGTAAATATCCAGTTTAGAATTATACCTATAATCATGACAACTGCAAGAGATTGTTGCGCCTTAATAGGGGAGAATAATGCAAAAGATACAGCGGCAACGGTAGTTAGCATTGCAATCAATAGCATTTTTCGAACTTCTTCTCTGGTCCTAGATGATTTGCAATACCAAAAAGCCCCATCAACGGCCACCCCCATAATTATTGGTAGAGCAACAATATCGATTACAGAAAATTGGAAACCGATGAGGCTGAGAAAACCCGCTTCGGCACCCACGACCAATGCAATCCCTGCGAGTGTTCCTGCAGCAATTATTGGATCCCTTAAACCAAAAGTGAGGAGGCCTGCTAAGAGAATTATCGAAGGAACTATAATGACTTCAACATCATTTTCCGCTATTTCTGTTGTTTTAGCAAATAACATGTTTACGCCTATTGTAGATAGTTCATATTCAGTATCTTCACTAACTTGTTCGGCCCAATGACTGAGTTTGTACCAATCAGTGCCTCCATCTGCTTTTAATTTCAACCAAACCAACCAAAGTACTTCATTTGATTCGGGTGCTATTTCTGCATATGATCCTGGAAAAGATGGGCAGGCAACACCGAAGGTTGTTTCTTCCGGCATTAGCAGTAAAGTTGCTTCAAATGCTTTTTGCTCATCTGATGTTGAATTACTTCCACACCAGCCATCTTCTATTACAGGGGAAAGAACATCTGACCATTGAGTTGCATTTTCAAGTGACCTGTTTCTTGATTTGAATGCTTTTGACCATTGTGAAAATGGTGTTTCAATATTTTCTACGATAACCTCATTTGAAGAAAAATAGTAAGGAGATGATTGGTTATTCATTGCATCATTTTCTAATTGCAATAAACTTTGAACTCGAGATAAATTATTAGTCAGTTTTTTCCCATCGTCGTGTTTTAATCTTATAATTAATTGAGAAGATGGGTTATGTGTTCCTTCAGTCTCTATACGCCGGCTTGTTTCATCATCGAAAAGGAGAGTTGTATCTAATTCGGGGTTAACTGGAAATACCGCAACAAATCCCACACATGCTAACATTACAACTATTATCGCAAGTCTAACATGTGCTGGTCTCACGTAGTGGCCTCAGTGGTTGGACCTAATCATTATTACCTCATTCAGAGGCTTGTTGTTTTGTTAATCGGTACGATGCAGTCTTAGCGCCATTCTAACCATTGGCCTGAAGATTGATCACGGTACCACCATGAACCACTGCCAGATGGGTGTTCGATTACCTCGTATCCATCTCTCATAGTGCCTTGCTGACTAGTAGCAGGCCGGCTATTGTCTTGAGTTGGTTGTGGTTGTAAACTCCGGGTTGGTTGTGGTTGTGTGTATGTCGGTTCTGGGCTTCCGAATGGATCTCCATCACCATAATCAAATAATGATGAGGATTCATCATAATCATCCCATTGATTACTATCTCTGCCCCTTAATCTCATTACAAGTATAGCTACAAGCAATGCGATGATAACTAGACCGATTGCATAAACTGCCATCATCATATCACTACCAAGACCTGAACTTAATCCTCCACTTAAACCGGAGTCTTCATCATCGTCAGTATTGGTTGTTGTTTCATCATTAGTAGTGGTATTAGTTTGTTCATCTATTGTATTATTTGTATTACCGATAGGTCCAGTAATATCAGTACCGTCTGGTAATTCTACAACTTCTGTTTCACCGTCTTCATTAACTACTTCTTCCTGTACACCGCTAGAAGTAACTACAATAGTTTTTGTAACCTCATTATAGTTTAGACCTCCTCCCACATAAATAGTATAAGTTCCTGCCTCTGGAATTATATACGCTACTTGTCCATTATGATTTGTGAGGTAAGTATCTCCTCCATCTTCACCGTTTACAATCAAAGAAAGTCCGGACACAGGGAATCCACTTTGATCAACGACACTAATAATTACGGTATCACCAATTTGTGGATTTGGAGGGGTAAATGCAACAGATAGGTTTTGCATTGTAATTTCTTCGGGGTTAGGTTCAGATACGCACTCATTTGCTTCACAATTATTGAATGCAGCAACTATTGTTGCTGAATCTCCTGTGCCTTCTTGAACTACTCCAATTACAGTGTAAGGAACATTAGGTGCAGATAAAATTGGTAGTGATAAGTCAGCGCTAGTACCCTGACCCCATGCTACAGAATTCAAATCTCCAAAGAAGTCAGAAAATTGTTCAAATGTTTCATCTACATCCACCCCATCTCCTGAACATGCCGAAGAGTCGCCACTAACATGTGCTTCATACTCTTCAGGGTTTACTTCAATCTCAATTTCTCCTGAATCTGTAGTTAAGATATATGCTCCTGATTCAAGGTAATAATTAGCGTGGTAACCTTCTTCCCAATCTTCTTTATGCCAATCTGATGTTGGGCTTACTAAATTCGAATCCTCGTCCCTTAATTCCGTATTGGGAGTATAGATGTAATTGTTATTTAGATATCTATTGTGATTACCTTCTAATCTCATTCTAACATTACTTTGTGTGCCATCATCCCAGCGTTCTTCCCACCAGGTATCTAGATCTTCACAAATTGCATCAATGTGTTTCTCTTCAGCAACCCAACCTAATTCAGCATTTCGTACTTCTCCAAACACAAATTCACTAAATGTGGATAGATCGATTGAAGCAGGATCAAAACCTAGTTTAGGAGCTGCAATAGCGAGAATACGAGTTGTGTCCGTTGATTCTGTTAACGCTACGTTAGCTGTTTGTCCTGGTCCCAAACAAGAAGTGTCAAGTGGGTCTTGACAACCCAAGTCTAGTGATTCGGGATTCGTTAATATGAGCCCTATATGCATAGCTAGTGGGAATAGTGAGTCTTCTCCCTCCATAATTACAACTAGCACTAATGAAAGTGGTGCGTTTACTCTAACTTCTTGAGTACGTGAAGTATCACCTGATTGGAACTCGAGTGTGTGTTCTTCAACTGAGGCCTCATTCCATATTGATTCGTCTATATCTGGGAAAGGTACTGATAAGTCTAGAGGGGCTACTACTACAATTGCATTAAATTGACTAGCACTTATCCCTGAAGGAGTTACTTCAATTTCCATCAGCCCGCTAGAAAGTGGTTCGGCAGAATACACTGGAATTCCGGCAAATGTCGTTTCTGGAATCAGTGAACCACCTAAATCAACAGAACCATCTGTAATGCCAATTGTATTCAAACCAATACCGGTAAATGTTTTTCCATTTCGTACATATTGAGTTTGTACAATAGATGTGTAAGCACCCGCCCAGTCTGGGGTGATATCAAGTGATGCTTCTCCATTGACATCTGATTGTGATATTACTTCAGTAACTACTTCAACAGGCCCATCTGTGATAAATGAATTAATTAAGGTGGGTGTTGGAATTGAGTTCGTTTCTTTCTCTAAACGGCAATATTCCCATTCAGACTCCTCGAAACTCCGATCATGCCAATCATGCCATGTCTCTCCTTCTTCATTTGTACGTTCAAACCCGTGCCCTTCTCTAAATTCATAATGATTCCAATACTGCTCACCATTGTCTAACTCGTACATTACTGAGATCTGATGAGTTTCGTCATTATTTTCACCATAGTTATGACTGCGCCACTCGTCGCGTTCATGGTTTTCACCTACAGTAAAATCAAGCTCATCTGAATTTCCATCTCCCCACAATACCGTCAAGTAATCTAGTTTTGGTGGTTCAAATTGATGGTACTCATATTCTGGTTCATGAGTTTCTTGGAAGAATTTCTTGTATTTGAGGCCTATATTCACGTTTTCTCCACCATCCCAATTCACCTCAGAAAGCATACATCCTGGACTATTTGGAAGTGGAATTTGTTCCCACAACTCAAATTCTATTCCGGAATCTGTATTGCCTGATGTGGTTATTTCTACGATACCTGTGTGAGGATGATTGTAAACTTCTTGTGAAGCATCCCAATTATTACCTGAACCTGTTTTTTCGAGATATAATCCTGCATTTCCAATATCTTCGCGATAGCGCTCATCGTCATGTCTATCTCCCCACTCGTCAATTCTAACAGAGATGTCTCCATCTAAATCATCTCCATCATAATATCCCGAAAATTCCAAACCACCAGTAGAAGTAGCACAATCCGGACATGATGTAATCGTCACTTCACCTGAAGGTTCTAAACTAGCTACTGCTTCTTCTGCTAATTGTGGAGATGCTCGGATAACCGCAATATCTACCTCTGCATTTTCGATATGCCCAAATGCATCATAAGAATAAGTATTGATGGTGTAAGGAGAATCTGTGATTCCTGTTTCCTCTTGATCGACTAAAACTCCTAATGCTGAAACTACGAATACAGAATCTAGAGTCCAATAACTCATTGCCTCAAGCATACTAATTCTAAGACTTTCATATTCTAACTCTGCCCAACTTACATAGCAATCATCATTGTTACAAGGGTTCCAATTGAGTAGGGGTTGAGTAAAACTCCAGACTGCATCTTCAATGTAAGTTGCTGTGAAGCGCCCATAATATGATTGTTTGTCATCATCATTGTTTTCTAATGTAACTGAGTGAGATTCGCCATAGTTATTTGTTGCAATTATATTAAATGTATCTGGGTATTTGTCTTGTCTATCCTCCCATGACATTCCTGTGTCTGACTCAATATCGAACCGCATTCTAAATCCAATATCAAGTAAATTTGGATCATAAGTTGAAGTGCTTCTATCCCATAATTCCTCAAAGTATGGTGTTTCATAACAAGGCTCCTCATCATCGTCTTCATCGTCGTTTTCACTATTACAATCTTCTTTATGCCAATCTGTACGCTTCTCTCCAAATGATGCATTGTCCATCCACTGCATCAATTCAGTTGCAGTATTTCCTACATTCTCCCAAAGTGGGTGAACTTCGCCATCACCTATATCAATAAATATTGAATCAATAACATGTTCAAGTATATTTTCAGGAAGATAATTAAAATCATTAAATGCGTCATTAACATATGATGAAGATGCGCTTGATGCCATCTTTGATGTCCACGCTTGTCCCTCAGGTGTATCTAGAAGTTTTTCATATTGGAAGATGATTTCATCAGGTATTTCGTCTCCATCTGTATCTTGGAAATCTGTTTCTTCATCGAACTCTTCAAACATACCTCCCCACCCAACTAGAAGTTTTTGGAATGGTGTGGCATTATCAATGTCCTCTTCCATAAGTGCACCAAAATATGCCTCTAATCCTTGCATTATTGCTTCAGGATGGATTGATACGGCTAGTAGAGCAATGTTGTGTAAAATTGTTTGAACTGCTTCGAACTCTTTTTGTCCATTAAGTAAATTATCAAACGCTGTTTCTAAAGCCACCCATTCATTACTTCCTAATAACGCATTATAAGCCGCTTCAAAATCTCCAGTCCCTTCAAAACGAGTGAAATTTTCAATAGGATCGAATGCTTGAATATGATCTACAACTGGTGCAAAATCTTCGAATGTCCTAGGGATAGGGAATTGTTCTGCATAAATCAAAACACTTGCAATGAATGCTAGACTAGCATCCACATCTTCTGATTCCAAAAATTCCATTAGATATTCTAAGAACGTGGCTCCCGCTGACATGTCATATTGATTATGTCCTGCATCAATCATCGAATTCCAAAGTTGACCAGCATCGCCTGCATCGTTGCCATCAGTGGCTGTGTCTACAAATGATTGCCAGCCACCATTTGCAGTGGCTGTATTTTCTAATTGATCGAATTCTCCCTGGATATCCATTGTAGGATTTCTAGAATCCCACGCATCATCAAGTGCTTGAAGTAAGTTTTCAACTTCTAATGTAAACACTTCTCGAATTTGATTTGGGTCATCAGTTGCACGAAGGTTTCCATCCTCTGCAATTACCTTTGCTCCAAATACTCCCCCTATTGAATTGACGGGGACAATGTATGACCCTGCCCAAATCATTGTGTTAGGATCATCTGCATGAGCTCCTACTTGCTGTAATGTAAGGCTTGCTTCCCAGATACCTTCAAACCCTACAGGCAATGTTCCCTCTGTGAGAAATTCTATGGGCTCTTGTGGATAATAAAGAATATCTGCCATAACTTGTGTTTGGCTTGTATGACCTCTAGTATGTGCCATAACTTGTACTTCGGTGCCTACACTAGCAATCTTTGTTTCAACAAAACCATCTACACTTAACCCTCTTTTCTGTCCGTTTTCAGTAATTACATCGTTGGGTGCGGCAATACTGCCCATTGCTGACGATATTGTCATAAAACTTAGTAAAACTACAATCATAATTGCGCTGCGCTTCATGTAGTAGCGGAGTTAAACCTGATATGTATTAGTATTGGATTGTGGTTTTTCTCATTTTGAATATATATTACATATATATTTCAATCATTAAATTCAAAAGGAATAATACCCAAATAATAAATCTCCATTTCCATTTTCTAAATTTGCACATCCTGAATTAAGAAAGTCTACTTCCGTCCATTTACCAGTACTTGATGGTGAAAATGTATTGGTATTAAGATAAAATACCTCTAACCAAATACTCATAGGTGCAATAACAATATTATCGGATTTAGAAGTAATCCAGGATTTTGAAGAAATAATATTTTCATCTATTGTTGGGCAAAAAATGTTTGTATCTATTACCTCATCAGTTAATTCAAAATAATCGCGGATATTTGCAATATTTGAGGGGTTTTCTTCGTTTGTAGAATTAATTTGAATGGATGACCACTGAGAGGGAGGAGTTATTGTAAGAGGGGGAGTTGGTTTTTGAAGTGTTGATATTAAATTGATATTTGTTGAGTCTTTGTCACAGAAAAATGTGTCTGGTAAGCACCCTTGGGTGCTCATAGTATGTTCAACAATTGGGTGAATAATAACCAACGGCCCTGACCTACTTTCAACACCGTTGGTGATGTCTATGAATGAGGCACTAAACCTATTTTCTGGAGACCATTTTGGGGGGTCATGATTCAAAATTATTTCCAAATTAATCGTTGTATCTCCTGCCTCCCAGTCAATAGATATCCATTCTTTTGAAATGAGGTTGGGTTTGTAATATTCACTTAGGTGAATCAAATTTAATTTTCCTTCAACGCGCCCTGTACTTCCACTATTGCCAATGCTATCACGATCTTTTAGATTGGTGATATTCACTGTACCATTAAGTTGTATTCCCTTAGGTGGTAATGTGCAATCATCACACATTTGTTGAAGGAGTGAGGCATTGCTAACTACATTATTAACACTCATTTCAATAGTTGCTAGTGCACCAACTCGAAAATTGTTCAATCCCAATGCGTCCATAGATGACTCTGTTGTAAGTTCTACAGTTCCGGATATGTGAGTTACTTCCAATTCCTCAACTTCTACATCTACATTTTTTAAATTAATAGTAATTGTACTGAATATTACTAAGAAAAATACACTCCACTCAAAAAAATTAGAAAGTCCTATTTTATTGAGGTCCATATGCCTGCGAAAGCGGGAGTCTTCATTGTTCTAACCCTTTATATTGAGTTTTAAGGAAGATTTGTTTAGTCGTTAAGGGCATCTAGAAGATGATCTTTTTCATCTGTAGAAATTGTTTCTTCTCTTTCCACAATAAGTGCTGGTGGTGGTGGTGGTGGTACTGCAGTTGGTGGAGGGGATGGTGGTGGTGGTTTATCCTTAGACTTCTTCTTCTTTGGTTTAGCTTT
>CAYSJV010000025.1:11501-21452 GCA_964431435.1 uncultured Candidatus Poseidoniales archaeon | reverse complement strand
TGTTATCTAGCAAAGGTGCAAAAGTAGGCATACTCGATCTAAATGAAGAACTCGGCAAATTAGTAGCCAAAGAACTAGACGGTTATTTTGTTAAGTGTGACGTAACGGACGAACAACGAGTTGAGGATGGCTTAAAGGCAGTAAAGAGCATTTATGGTTCCGCAAGATTGTTAGTGAATTGTGCAGGCATTGGGACTGCCGCCCGGATGGTGGGCAAGAATGGTCCGCATGATTTTGGGTTATTTTCGAAAATAATTTCTATAAACCTTAATGACAAAACAGTGGAAGGGATGGATGTTGTAGGTAGACCTGCGTTTAGTGTTCAATATCATCCCGAAGCATGCCCAGGCCCACATGATGCAGCCCCTCTTTTTGATAGATTTCAAAATATGGTAGAGACTAATTTGGAAGGGATAGTACCTTTGAGTAAGAAAGGGGTTGCTTGAAATGCCAAGAAGAAATGATATTGAAAGTATAATGATACTTGGTAGTGGACCTATTAGAATAGGACAAGCCGCTGAATTCGACTTTTCTGGATCACAAGCTTGTAGGGCATTGAGAGCAGATGGTTACAAAGTAATCTTAGTTAATAGTAATCCTGCAACAATACAAAATGACCCAGAAATGGCAGATCGAATTTACATTGAACCACTCTTGCCTGACACTGTTTATGATATTCTAGTAAAAGAGAAACCAGATGCTCTATTAGCTGGGATGGGTGGCCAAACTGCCCTTAATATTGCAACTACATTAGCCAACGAAGGTAGATTGGATGAGGTAGGTGTGGAATTAATCGGCTGCAACCTTGAATCTATAGAATCAGCAGAGGATAGAAACTTATTCAAATTGGTTTGTGAAAGTATTGATCTTCCAGTACCCAGGGCAATAGCATGCGAATCAATCGATGAAGTATTAGCAGCTGCAGAAGTAATTGGTCAATTTCCACTTCTAATTAGACCCGCATTTACCTTGGGTGGACTTGGAGGAGGTACTGCATGGAATACTGGAGAACTAGTCGAGATTGCCAGTCAAGGTATTCTACATTCGCGTATCAATCAAGTACTAATCGAGGAATCAATATTGGGTTGGCAAGAGCATGAATACGAAGTAATGAGGGATGCTAGTGATAATGCAATCATAGTTTGCACCATGGAAAATATTGACCCTATGGGCGTTCATACAGGAGAAAGTGTTGTTGTCGCCCCTCAGCAAACACTTTCAGATAGAGACCACCAAAAACTAAGAGATGCTGCTCTACGTCTAATAAGAAAATTAGATATCAAAGGTGGCTGTAATGTTCAATTTGCAGTAAATCAGGAAACGGGGGACTTTCATGTAATTGAGGTAAACCCTAGAGTAAGTAGGTCTTCTGCACTAGCAAGTAAAGCGACGGGATATCCTATTGCAAGATTAGCCGCATTGATTGCAGTAGGTTATACATTAGATGAGATACCAAACCCGATTACTGGAGAAGGAACTACTGCAGCATTTGAGCCAACACTTGATTACTGTGTAGTAAAAATTCCTCGATGGCCTTTTGATAAGTTTAGAACTGCAGACAGAAGAATTGGTACTTCTATGAAATCAACAGGAGAAGTAATGGCGATTGGTAGATGTTTTGAAGAGGCTTTTCTAAAAGCATGGGCTTCTCTAGAATATGGTAAACCACACCCTCGGCCATTAACCTTGGCAGATTCTGGTGATGGAGAAAGTTCTGCAGAAAGGTCAAACACTCCATTGTCAAACGAATTACTAGACAATTGGCTTAGAATACCAACTGACCGAAGAATGGGTGCATTACTTGAAGCATTCCGAAGGGATATGAGTATTGAGGAAGTCCGAGAAACCACTGGAATAACTAGATGGTTCTTGAGTAAATTTCAAAATCTAATGGGTATTGAAAAGTCAATTGTTAATAAAAAATGCAAACCATCCGAATTAAAGTCAGATGACCTTCAACTATGGAAAGGATTGGGATTCAGTGATGCCCATATTGCAGACGCTCTTTCTGGATTCCCATCTGGAGGTTTGCAATCATTACCAGATGATATGAATGAATATGCAGTAATGCTTTCTCGGCATAACAATTCGATACATCCTTGTTATCGGATGGTAGACAGTTGTGCAGCAGAATTTGCAGCAGTAACTCCTTATTACTATTCAACTTATGAAGGAGGAAATATCCAAGGTATAGATTATGTAACAAGCGCTAGGAAACAAAATAGCTCTGGAAAACAAGTCAAAAGGATTGTTGTAATTGGAAGCGGACCAATACGTATAGGGCAAGGAATTGAATTCGATTATGGATGTGTTCATGCTGTTAAAGCAATAAGAGAGATGGGCCATGAGGCAATAATTGTAAATAATAACCCTGAAACAGTGTCAACCGATTTTGATACTAGCGATAGATTATATTTTGATCCATTAACTTTGGAGTGTGTGTGTGAAATCTTACTTCGAGAAGGAGCAGATGGGCTGTTACTTCAATTTGGAGGCCAAACTGCAATAAATTTAGCACTACCTGTGGATTCAAGGTTACCACATCTTAGAAAGATGGGTTCTAAAACTAAACTAATCGGGACTTCACCGGATGCAGTAGATGAGGCAAGCGATAGAGAAAGATTCGAGGATTTTGCTAAAAACAATGGTTTGAGAATGCCAAAAGGCTTGACTGCAAATAACCCTCAAGGAGTGCGAGAATCTGTGATGGAGATTGGATATCCTGTTCTGATAAGACCATCTTATGTTCTTGGAGGCAGAGGAATGGAGATTCTGACGAATGATACAGATTTGAATACATACATGGCTGAAGCATTTATTGCACCAGATAAGCCACTGCTAGTTGACGAATATCTCGGACGTGCAATTGAATTAGATGTTGATGCTGTATGCGATGGTGAAAAAGTTGTTATTGGTGCAATAATGGAACATCTCGAGGAAGCAGGAATACACTCAGGAGATTCCACCTGTTTTATCCCACCACAAAATGTCAAACCAGAATTACTTTCAGAAGTGGAATTATGGACACAAAAAATAGGTCTTGGACTAAACATCGTTGGATGCTTTAACATCCAGTTCGCAATTAGGGATGATATTCTATTTGTGCTAGAGGTAAACCCAAGGTCATCACGTACGGTGCCATTTGTGGCAAAGGCAACAGGTATCCCCATTGCAAGAATGGCTGCAATGGCAACAATGGGTACGCCACTTATCGATGTGGAGATACCAGCTGATAAGAAAAATCTTGTAAGTGTAAAAGCACCTGTATTTCCTTTTCTTAAATTGAGGGGCCTTGATCCAGCACCGGGTCCTGAGATGAAATCAACAGGTGAAGTAATGGGAGCAGATACATCTCCAGAAGCAGCATATCTCAAGGCAAGGATGGCTACAGAAATTCCAGTTCCAAGTGGAGGAGGAGTATATATTACAGTTGGAGATTTAGATAAAGAGTTGATATTGAATACTGCCAATGAATTATCTGAATTAGGTTTCCTAATTTACGCAACAAAGGGAACTGCACGTTTTCTAAGAAGTAATGATTTAGATGTCACAACAGTCTATAGGATTAATGAAAAACAGCACCCTGATGCATTAGACTTGATGCGAAAAGGCGAAATACAGTTTATTGTCAATATACCTACATCTAGCGGAGGAGCGTTAAGAGATGGTAATATGATGCGTCGACTTGCAGTAGAATTGAATATACCATTTGTTACAACACTTTCTGGCGCTAGAATGGAAACTTCAGCAATTAAAAAATCTAGGGAAATAACATTGAAACCACATTTGATTAGTTCAATCCCCTAATCAACATGCATCGTATGCTTCAATTATGTATTGAGTTAAAGGCGATGTCCATGCTAAATCAGAGAGAGAATCACTACCACCGTCTGAATAAGCTCTTACAACATCTTCAACTCTAACATTTCCTTCAGAAGATCTTGCTAATATAGTTCTTTTAGTCAACTTCTTACCTGTGCCATGCGGGTCATAAACTGTATCAAGTGCATCTTTAAGAAACCAATCCGCTTTGTCTTTAGCATCTCCATCAAACTTCTTTGTATTCTTCTTTTTCCCACCAAAAGTAACTTTCCCTTTGGATGATTTAGGTTTACTTTCAGTTTTGGTGGCGGTTGAGCTTGATGTCTTTTCATCACTCTTGGTTGCTAGTTTTTTTGTATCTTCTTTTCCTTCAGAAGATAGGATTTCATCTCTAAGTTGGGCTTTCAACTTTGGCTCTAACTCTTTTCTTACTTTGGCACGAATCTTTTGGATGTCAGTATCTTCAATTTCTTTTTCTAAAGTTGCAACTTTTTTTGCCAACCGGTCTCTTTCCATTTCTAAATTTTCAACAGTGCTTAGATAATGCGATGATACTTGAATTAGCGATGTTTCCATTGCTGCTTCTAATTGCATGGATACTACTTCACTGGATAGGTCTCTCCATTTTCTCCATTGCATCATGGCATACGCTTGTATTTCACTACCACACTTTGGACAAAAAGACCTTTTTGGTGGCTTTAGAACTGGTATTTCCTTAATCATTTCAGGATCTACACCTTCGTGTTCTCCAGATGCAACATCATGAATGTGTTTCGATGCATCAATACCTAAGTTCATTGAAACCTGATATAATTCATCTTTGAAATCAATTTTCCCATTATTTATGAAAGACCATGCATCTGTTGTTGACATTACAGCCTTTACTGCAGCATTAGATGCAATACTATCTCCAAAAGTTTTCTGTGATTTACTACTACCCTCCATTTCAGGGTCATCCAAATGTGGTAGTCCCTCATATGTTTCGTCACCATCTGCAGGTGCAGCAATTCCTAGCCTGATGGGATTTGCACCATCTTCAATTTGTGCAATTAAATCGAATTTTTCTGCCATAGAAAGGTCTTCTCTGTCCTTGATAACTTCTTTTAATTGTCTCAAATCATGACCCGTTGCTGTAATGGGTCCTTGTTGTGCCATTTGATGCCCGCAGGATAAACAAAACTTTGCAGTAGCCTCTACATCTGCCTCACATATTGGACAAAACACGCCTCCCATTATAGTGGGTGAGATTGGAAGGGTTCTTCAAGCCTAATGCTCATTTTGCCACAAATGTTGCTAGATTTAGAGTGTATCTTTAACCCCAATTAATCACTATCAGGTTTTATTCTAGACAATTTTCCTTCTAAATCCAATGCCTATGATGACTAGAAGCATAATCGTATCTATGCCTGTGAAAGGAAATGGAAGCGATTTTTCGATATTATTGTTCTCATCTGAGTTCAAGTAGTCCGTATGCCATTCTAGTGGCTCATAGTCATCCTCCTCAATCATGAACCAATTTAGATCCCTAGGTAGGGATTCTGTTAGGAACTCATGACCATCAGTATTTACTAAGAAATCATCTTCAATCCTAACTCCAAACCAACCTTCAAGATATATACCAGGCTCAACCGTTACTGCATCCCAAACAGCCAGTGGTTGTTGATTGTAGGTTAATCCAAATAATGGATCGTCAGTACCGCTAGAAAGAAGCGGAGGTTCATGTACACATACACCGAAACCATGCCCTAAACTATGAATGAAATATTCACCATAACCTTGTTCTTCAATATGAGTCCTGGCAATGTCATCTGGCACCCATGCAGGAGTGCCTGCTTCAATTACTAGAAAAGTCAGATTTTGTGCATCATAGACTGCCATGTATACTTCAATTATCGTTTCATTTGTGGTTGGACCAACTATGTATGTCCTGGTTACATCACTTACCCAATCGTTGACCCGTGCACCTAAATCAACTACAACTACATCACCGATTTCAATTATCTTAGGCCCTGCACCATTATTTTGAGGGTCACCATGAGGAATTGCTCCATTTGCCCCACTAGCAACAATTGTATCAAAACTATTCCAGTTAGGGTTTGAACCATTGTCTTCCATAGATCTATCTATTTCCATTGCCACCTCTTCTTCAGTGAACACCTCCCCCATGAGCACTCTCCAGAGCATATGTCTAGCAGTTTCATGACCTATTCCAGCTAGGTGTGTAGTTTCACGCATTGATTCATCTTTGTTAGGAGAAATTCCAGTTGGAGATGGAAATTTACCAATCAATGCATTTGCAACTTCAGTCTCACAAGCAGACGCAACAGGAGCCATCAGGAGAAGGCAGATGAATGTAATACAAACGCTTCGCACATACATCCCATCCTCTACCACACCATCAATCTGCGCATGCAATTAATCTTGTAATCTTCAATAAAATTTACAGCAATAATCATAATTGTTATACTTGTGGTGTAACTTATGGGACAAAAAGATATCTTGATTGGGAAGGCTGTTTCTTTTGGTTTAGCTGGTATAGCAGTAATTATCTTTGTATTAGGAACTTCAAAATTAGTAGGGTACGATGCACAGGAAAATGGCCTAATGACTCTTAAAGAGGGAACTTTCAATACTGAAGATGGAAATGAGGGCTATAGAGTTTACACCAAGCATACGAATTGCGAAGAAGTACAAGTTGAATTCTACTACGATTCTTTCTATAATATGGGTGATTTAATCTGGGACCCATCGTGTACGACAGGTCTTTTTGAATTTCGCCCAGCAACTTCCGGTGAATGGCAGTATCTTGGCACTTTAACTTTTCAAAGTAAGATGATGTCTAGCACAGATAGTAATGAAGTAACTGTGGACTTCAATGTTAGTGCTTCGCATGAAGTGATGCTAACAGATAGAGAACCAATCGAAGATGGTCTTGCCGAAAGAAATATATCTGGAATGATATTTGTTTTGGGAGTAATGATATATCAAGTGACAATTAGAACACTAGTGGACCGTAAAATGGAACAAAATCCGCAAGTGAACCAACAATATCCACAACCAAACCAACAATTCCAGGATCAGTTTGCAAATGATGACGACTGGTATTGATGAGACAAGCGAAAACCTCAAAACGCTTCAGTAAAAGTTTGCTTTGTGGAAGAGATACCCCGAAGAAAGACAGGTCGTGTAATTGGTGAGAATTACCTATACATAGGTGATGATGGAATCCATGTGGATAGAATTCAGACTATTAAATCGGCACTCATAGGACTTGGTTGGAACCTAGAAGAATCCCTGCATATTGAGCCTTTAATGGGACTCAGCAACCACAACTACAAGATTTTCAGCAGTGACTACACCCCTCTTTTTCTGAGAATTTTCAACCCAGATATTGTCACCCGCAATCAGGATGAGAGACACATTCAGAACTGTGGGTTTGGAGCACAGGTAGTACATCGGTTTGATTGGGGCCGACTTGAGAAATGGTTACCCGGTCGAACTATGCAGAGGGAAGATTGTGATAATAGTCAGGTGTTAGCAGCCTTTGCTAATGAATTGTGCCGCCTGCACAAGGTGGCTAAAAGAAATCACAACGATTTGAACTTCACCAATGTAATGATACGCGACAGTGACGCCCCTCCGACCACTCACTTCCTCGACTTTGAGTATGCAGGTCCACTTGATCCACCCTTTGACGTAGCCAACTTCTTCTGTGAGTGGATGTATGATAACGAATCTCCACAGTGGTTTGAGCCGAATCCTAAGTTGTTCCCTTCAGATGAACAAGCTCGCTCCTTCATTGCATTGTATCTGGGAGTTAGCGATTATGCCGGTAGCGAAGTGTCTGATTTTCTGAAGGAGGTCCTGAATAGGATTCCTCTCGTGCATACATATTGGATAGACTGGGCCCTGACTAATTTCTCAGATCAAGATGAGTATATACAATACTCCGAGCATCGTAAATCCCTTATGAATTGGTCTAATAACCTCTAATAATTGTGTTCAATTTTAACTTACGATTAGAGGTGTGACGGCAAATCGAAACACGGAAACCACTCCGATAACCCAAATAACACAATAGGGCACTCTCTGCCGCCACGATTTCCGGTCATACCTACATTAAATCAAGGTGATGGTTTAGGATTCAAGTAATGGACGATAGGGTGTGCGTCCACTTATTGTGGTATTGATTGAGGTACGGAATTATTTTATTATCTTCTTTATAATGAAAAATACTATTTCTGAAATTAGAGCCAGAGCCATCATACTAAACCCTATGACTATTTGTAACTCCGGATCAAGCCCTAGGAACGTTAGTTCACTTTCATAATGACAATCCTGTCTTGGCCAGTTAAAAGCACCACCGTACACAGTTTCACACACTTGTTTTGAAGGAGTTGCTTTTGCATTTGTTATCAATAGGCTACCAATTACTCCCATTACTATGGTTGCTGCATGTTTGATTTTTCTCTCCCCCGAAAACACACTTTCAACATCAATTTTTGAAGGTTCATTTTGAATTGTAATATCATTCTGTGTTGTTACATTATTATTCAATAGTCTTGTACACTCCTCTAATTTATCTAAATCCCCCAGTTTTTTGTAATATGTCTTTGCTTTTGCAATATTTCCAGCCGCAAATTCTAAAATCGCTTTTTCTTTTAATCGAATTGTGTCATTGCTTCTATGAATGTAGAACCCCATTATGAAAATTATAATTCCAATTGGGAAAAATGGAAATGCTATTTCATCATTCACCCAGCAATAATCACTCTCATCATAAGCAATATCATTCTGTGTTGTTACATTACTAGATGAATCTTCATAATTTGAATCTTCATAGACAGCATTCTCACACCTTTTAGTTTCAACTACAGCATAAATCATCCAAGACATGGCAAGTATAATTGTTACTATGCCCACTACTCTCAATATATTGCCAAGTTTTTGTCTTTCTTCGGCACTTGAATGATTTCCCACTTTACTTTCTAGGACACTGGTCGGTCTTCCAAAAGGAATTGCTGGTTGTGGAGGTGCTGACAGGGGAACTATGGGCGTCGGTGGAGTTGATGGGATTGATGTTTGCACCTTAGGTTTTACAATCACCGGAACCCATTCGGTTCCATTCCAAAACCACTTTCCATCGGGACTGTGCATGAGTTTGGCAGCCTAAGCGCAGGTATCAGATTTGCGATGTTCGGTCAAATGGGGGTCTAGTGTCCACTTATTGCGGCATTGATTAATTTAGTAACATCACTTCTATCAATTTCAGTAAGTATAGTTGCTAATTTAGGCCCTCTTTCCTTTCTTAAAAATAATCGATAAAGTATGTTAAAAGAATCCTTCAAAGGAAATTCACACACGTTTGCACTTTCTCTAATAGAATTATTTATCTCTTCTGTCGACCAATCACATTCTCCAAATATAGTTGACAATTTGTTGAGAAATATCTTCTCATTTTCTTTAATGATTATTTCACTATCATACTCTAAGTGTATTGTAATACGTTGCTCATCTGGAAAATGTACAGAATTTATCCAATTTCTCATTTTGCTTAATTTGTTTACTAGGTTTTGAGGTGGGTTATTTTCATCATCTATCAGTTTACTTTTGAATAATGAATTTAACACATCACGGTCATCTGATTTTATCTGTGCTAGGAGTGCTAAATGCCTGAAAGTTACTTTGTTGTGCTTATCATCTTGTTCTTGTGACATATCCAATTTGCTTAGCCACAATGCTGTTTTATTTACTTCATATTGTACTTTTTTTCTACGATTCATATTTTCGTCAAAAACTTGTTTACTTGTATCCAATCTCTCATATTCATCAGCTAGATCAATTAATGCAGCACCTGTATCAAATTCAATATGTTTTCCAGGTTTGTTTCTTGCAATAAGATACCTCAATATTTCAGGAGGAACAAGCTTCATTACTTCGATTGGGCCAATTGAAATTCCAGCGCTACTAGACATAGCACCAACTCCTTTCAAACTTATCCATTCGTAAGTTAGTGGCTGAGGGGCTTCATGCCCCATGATTTTTGCAATAGACTTTCCAGTATCATAACTTCCTCCAGCAGTACCATGGTCTTTGCCAAATGGTTCACAAGTCACACCAACCCAACCC
>CAYSJV010000025.1:0-11491 GCA_964431435.1 uncultured Candidatus Poseidoniales archaeon | reverse complement strand
CCATTTAGCAGGCCAATCCAATCTCCAAGGTAATTTTCCTTCACCTTTCCTCAAATCCGATTTCCCCGATACTCCAAGCTTATCAGTCCATTCAACATATGGCCATTCATAATTTGTTACAGTTACACCGTCCATACTTCCATCAGATCCAATTGGGTTGTAAGGAAACCATTCTTCGGTTAATTCTCTTCCTGATATTTGCTCAATTACTGTTCTAATCTCGGATTTTTTATCACAAGCAATTTTTGAATATTCTGAATATTTTCCTTCTTTGTAACTTGAATAATTATCGATAACCCTCGGTTTAACCCCTATACCTTCTAATGCCGATAAAAATGGTTCAAGAAAGTAGTCCGCATAACTTTTACCATCATTTCCAGGAGAGGGTATAGCACCAAGTGGATGCCCGATATATTCTTCGTATGATTCATCTAGAAAATCATAAACTCTTCTTAGAGGGTCTGCTGAATCAACAATGAATACAAACTCACTGTCAAGACCGCGTGCTTTACACGCCCTGTGAATCATTTCCCCTGTCAAAATCTCTCTAAGGTGCCCGATATGGAATTCTCCACTTGGAGTAATTCCTGCTGCTATAACATGGCTATTGCCCATTTTTTCTAGACGCTCTGCGACGACATCCGCCCAGTGCATATTCTACTCACCTTTCCTCAAATTATACTGCGACAGCTCGAATAATTCCTCTAAGGGGAACTCCTTCAATTTCATTTAGCGTTGTTTTATTCACAAGAACTAAGCATAGCACAGTCTCAGCGCCACTTTCTTTCATCATGTGGATAGTTTTCTTCATTGTATCCCCTGTTGAAAGAACATCATCTACGACCACAATTTTTTTGCCACCTACGTTTCCATATTTATTAGACAAGTGGCCATTTCCCTCACCATCCACATTTCTATGTATGGCAACTTCTACATCCAATTGACCTGCAATTTCTTGAGCGAACATAATCCCATTTAGACTAATACCTACGACTGTATCAATTTCTCCATCTATTTCTTCATCAATTATATCTGAAAAAATCATTGAAAGTGCCTGAATTCTGAGTGGCCTTACCCCAATTGATCTCCATCCAATTCTGACATCTCCCGGTTGTTCGGCACTAGATTCAGATTGGTTCGATTGTAGCCATTGTACAGTCATTTGTGATAGTGATAATTCATCAGCAATTTGCTGTGTATTCAATCCATCTAGACGTAATTTTGTTACTGAATCTCGCAATTCATCTATACTAAGTGACATGTTATCGGCCCATTACAATAGGTTTTAGTCTATGAATCCACCGCCATAGAATATTCTTTAATGTAACTTAATGAGAAAATCTGGTATTGCGGTGAACTTAATGCATTGATTCATTTCGCCTTGCAATATGGCTGATTACGAATACGAGAAGTTGCTAGAAAGAGCACGCTCAAAAATTCCAAAAGAGATTAGTGAAAGGCAGAGGTGGACTTTGCCTGAACCAGATGTATTAATTGAAGGAAATAATACACTTATTCGTAATTTTACTGAAGTTGTATCACATATGGATAGAGATTTAAATCATGTGTATCAATATTTGTTGCACGAATTAGGAACCAGCGGCTCTCTAGAAGCACCCCGTGCACAATTTAAGGGCAGAATCCCTCCAAAAAGAATTAAGCAAAAATTTGTAAGTTATGTAAATTCATATGTTAAATGCACACAATGCAATGCACCAGATACTGTATTCATTAAACAGGAAAGAACTACTATTCTGAAATGCCAAGCATGTGGGGCAACACGACCAGTTAAGATGTAATCATTCTGCCCACTCAGTTTGGAATGAATGTATTCCTGCATTTTTTTCTGCTTCAGATACTGCAATTCTAACAGCTACAGCAGTGTCTGGTGTGACAGAGATTGAACTTATTCCACATTCTATCAAAAATGGTGGGAATTCTTCTGGATAATCCGAAGGAGCTTGTCCACAAATTCCAATTTCTAAACCACTAGAAACAAATCTTTCAATTGCATCTTTAATCATTATTTTCACTGCAGGAGATCTCGCATCAACAGGGTGTGAATAATTTTCTAAATCATCACGAGAGACTGCATATACTGTTTGCACTAAATCATTTGAACCAATTGATCCTCCAGTTAACTCCATTTTATCTATGAAACGTTCTGCTTCAATTACATTTGATGGTAACTCAACCATTATGAATAATGGTACTCCGTTTGATGGCCCTATTTCTTTACTTGCAAGCAAACTTTTCACATCTTCACCTTCTTCAGGTGTCCTACAAAATGGTATCATTAATTGTAGGTTATCTAATCCAAAATCGTGAAACACTGATGACATTGCATCACATTCCATCTCGAATGCAGGTTTGAAATTAGGATCAAGGTACCGTGAAGCCCCCCTCCAAGCAATCATTGGGTTTTCTTCTACAGGTTCGAATATTTTTCCACCCAATAATTCCCGATATTCGTTGGACTTGAAATCAGATAATCTAACTAATACAGGTCTGGGATGGAATGCAGCACATATCAGTCCAACACCCTCTCGCAATTTGTCAATGAACAATCCTTTTTTGTCCTCATAAGCCCATGCTCTTCTATCAATTTCACTTACCACATTTCTAATCTCTTCTTGATTCATTTTTTCAAGAACCTCTGCATATGGTTCCAACTCATCACTTAGTTTTCCCGTTTCTAAGTATTCTTTCAAACCGTTGTGATGCACAATTGCTAGCGGGTGTATTCCTATTTCAGATGAAAGTACAAACTCTATTCTTGCTAAGCCCACACCGTCAACTGGAAGTTGCGAATCTGCAAGTGACTTTGTTGGAAAACCGACATTTAACTTGATCTTCGTCCTTAAATCGGTATCCACATCAATGTTAATTTTTTCAATTTCAAATGGATGTATTCCATTGTAAATATAACCTGTATCACCTTCGGAGCAAGAACCAGTTACAGGGGACAGTTGTTCTAATTTCATTGCATCAGCGCATCCAACTATTGCAGGAATTCCAAATTCTCTTGCGATAATAGCAGCATGTGATGTACGTCCACCTTTTCTTGTAATAATCAAAGACGCCTGCTTCATCATTGGTTCCCAATCAGGAGTAGTCATTTCCGTAACCAATACATCCCCTTTCTCGAATACTCTTTCCTCATAAGGAATCTCCTCTAATTTCACACCCTCAGAGATTATATTCTGGATGACTCTTTTTTGACTTATTACATAAGCGTAATCACGATAAATCCGAACTTTCCCAGATCCGATTCTTTTGCCTACTGCCTGTCCAGTTGCTAATACCTTACCGTCTCTCTTCAACTTTCTAATGAGTGATTGGTCCATGACATATCTTTCTAGTACTGAATTTTCTGTTTTACCGTGTACTGTTTCTGGTCTAGCTTGGACAATAAACAATTCACCAGTGATGCCATCCTTTGCCCATTCAATATCCATTGGTTGGCCATAATGTGCTTCGATTCTCATTGCCATTTCAGCAAGTTCTCTGCACTCTAGGTTATTCAATGACCAAGCCCTCCTTTCTTCGAGTGGTACATCTTGTGTCAGTACATTTGATGTACTATCTTCTGAATAAGTCATACGATGGTCTTTTGTTCCAAGGTGTCTATGAACTATTGCAAATCTACCTCTGTTCATACCTTCTTTCCAAACGGTAAATGTATCGGGAGACACAGTTCCTTGGACAATTAATTCACCCAATCCATAGGATGAGGCTATGTGTATTACACCCCTATGGCCAGAATCAGGATCAATCGTAAACATAACACCTGATGATGCTAAATCAGAACGAACCATTTTCATTACAACTACTGAGAGAGCACTATCCATTGGATTCATGTTTCTAGATAATTGGTAACAAATCGCCCTTTCTGTAAATAAACTAGCAACACAACGCTTCCAATAATGTATTACATTCTCAGTTCCTCTAACATTGAGATAAGATTCATATTGGCCAGCAAATGAAGCATCCTCGGAATCTTCAACAGTTGCTGAAGAACGTACTGCAACATCTACTCCATTCCCATACTCTTCACATAATACACTATATCCCAATTCAATAGCATTCTGAATTTCTTCTGGTACTGGTGTTTCCATAATTAGTGATCTGGCTAGTTCAGTTCTGCTATGCATATCTAGATGATCTTCAGAATCTGCATTTTCTAAACAACACTCAAGAGCTTCAAATAGTGTTTTAGAATTTACTACTTTTTCTCGCAAATCATCCATACCTTTTGGTTCAGAAACATTATTCCAACAATCATTTTCAATTTCCAACATTGCAAATTTAAAAAATGCTTGTACAGTTACGTTAAACCCATTGGGGACTCTTACACCACTATTACTCAAATTTTGATACATTTCACCTAAGGATGCACCCTTACCTCCAACGGATAAAGCATCATCTTTTCCAACCTCATTAAACCATTTAATCAACGAACCTTCATCAGCCATGTTTACACCTGCAGGTTACCCTACGAGATATTCTATATTTAGACAGTAGATAATATAAGTAGTATCTCTACTCACACTTGTATGTTGTAATCTATTTAGAATATAGGTGAATCTCATATTATTTTGCAGAAGAGGTTGAAGTTATGAAAAATCAAGTAAGACTTTTCCAATGTTTTTTCTTTGGTGAATATGTTCGTGTGCTTTTATGCAATCTTCAAATCGAAATACACTATCTATGATAGGGTCGATAGTTCCATTTTCCAACATATTCAATAACTCAGTTGAATGTTTCCTCATTAAATCATTATCATTTAATGTGCCCATATGCACTCCAAATACTGCTTTGTTAGCACCAATCATTTGCATGGGCTTGAATTTAGGTGTTTTAAATAAATTTTTCAGGGCAGTAATTCGTGATAATTTCTGTTTTGGAGCAACCGACGACATTCCAAATGAGTACAATCTTCCCCCAGGACAGAGTGCTCGATATGATTGTTTCAGATTTTCACCACCAATTGGATCGAGTACATGCATGACACCCCTACGATCACTTTTTTCTCTTACAACCTTTAAAAAATCATCATTTTTATCAATTGGAATGACTCCCGTAGATTCAAGATATTCAGCCTTAGATGCAGATGCAGTTCCAAATATCATACCTGCACCTTTGGATTTTGCAATTTGTGCAGCAGCAGTTCCCACTCCACCTGCCGCTGAATGTATCAATACAGAATCACCTTCCTGTATATTCCCAAGATGTACTAGCATGTGGTATGCTGTGACATAGGTAACTGGTAGAGCAGCCGCTTTGTCGAAACTAATTGTGTCTGCTAATTTGAATACTTGATTATAATTTACATTGATTTGTTCTGCATATCCTCCTATTTGTGATAATGCCAAGACTCTATTTCCTACTTCTAAATCTTCAACATTTTTGCCAATTTTTGTTATTATTCCCGATACCTCATATCCCGGAGTAAAGGGTAATGGAGGCATTGGGCGATACAACCCTAAGCGCATCAAAAGGTCTGCAAAATTAATGCCAGCTCTTTGGACATCAATTACAACCTCATTATCGCCAGCATTTAGATCATCCTCCTCAATAATTTTCATTACTTCAGGAGGCCCAGCCTTTGTATACACAATCCTTTTCATATTTTCACCTAAAAAGTTAATTTATCTCGAATTGACTATATCCACACATCATTAGATGCAGTTAGTTCCCCTTGAGTATCGCCAGTATTTAAGACACCTCTCGGCTCAATGAGCATAATTTTGCATTCATTTTCAGAATATGGTTTATGGTTGACACCTCGGGGGACAACATACATTTCACCCTCACTTAAGTGTACTATCTTATCTTCAAATTCAATTGTCATCTCACCTTCAATAACTAGGAATAATTCATCAGTATCCTCGTGATTGTGCCATACAAAATCACCTTTCATTTTTACCAATTTAATTTGATAATCATTTAATTCTGCAATTATTTTTGGTGTCCAATGTTCTGAAAATTTTGATAGTTTTTCCTTAAGATTTATTTTTGTCATATTCTTCCCTCTCATTTTTTGTAATTTATTCTAATTTCATTTTACATCTTTCAACGATGTTGCCCCGCAATAGGTGTTGTTCAACAATTTCTTGGATGTCATTTTCTGTATCAGTTATACTATACCAAACACCTTCAGGATAAACAACGCACGAAATGCCACTTTCACAAAAGTCTAAACATCCTGATTTTTGTACTCTAACATCACTTATTCCAGCATCCCTTGCCATACTTTTCATTTGCCTTATTACATCTAAGCTATTCTTATTTGCACAACATTCTCTGGGATGATTCGCATCTCTTTGATTACCACAAATGAATACATGTCTGGAAAAACCAGGTGATTTCCGCCCTTTAGGATCTTTAGCCATATTACTCAACCTGATCAAATTTCGCTGCTAAAACAAAATCACTACTTGTCAGACCATCGATTTTGTGAGTCCAAATAATTATTTTGACAAAACCCCAACCTAACTCATAATTTGCATGGTGTCCTTCTTCCTCACAAATTTGGCCAGTAGTATTTACAAATCGTAGTGCTGCTACAAAGTCATCAAATTTCCATTCCCTCTCCAAATGATGATTATTTATTACAACCCAATTGTCATTTATCTCATCCATGAATTCTGTAATTTCACCTTCCTCCATGGGAGGAATTCCGCCATCACATGGAACACATTTATTCTCGTGAAGTGCCATATTATCCCCATAGATGATGGTCATCTCTTCCTTTTACTTTCTTCTCTACTTTTTCGTGAACTTTACCTCTTCTTTCAATATCTTCTTTTTCAAAATTCAGTAATTCATCATCATCCAAATAAGCAGGGCGCATATGGGCGATTAGAGTTAGTTTCACTACTACATCTCTTGCAATATACTGAAACAAACCATTTTCATCTACAAGTTCAATACTACTTTTACCAGTTGATAATAATCTCCCATGTACAATTAGATTACTACCTTCTGGATATGCTCTAGCATCCAACTCAATTTCTATTAAGTCATCTCTTCTCAAACCATGCCTTCTATCTATCAAAGGTCCATGGTACACATTTTCAACATTTTCGAGGTCTGGAGAACCTAAATCTTTCCACATTGTAGTTGCCCATTCTGGAAGTTTTTTCTTGCCACGGCCTCGTTCTTTTCTACTAGACATTACACCACCCTTACAGCCGACAAGGTACACCTAAAAAAAACCAATCAGTGCAATAATCTGCATTTTCCCCCACCACTGCATTCAAGTGGACGTTTCAACGCGGCTACTTTTGGGGAGAAAGCATGAATGCCGCAATTTGGAAGAATTTACCTACAGTACTTTATTCTGATGAATTGCTAGATAAAGCATATGGTAGAGCAAAAAAAGCTTCAGATAAAGTAGAAGACTCAAACAAGATATTCCGTGTTCGAAAACAAATGAATGCAATGATTCGAACGGCTAGTGAAGTACTTGCAGATACCCTGATGAACTGGGTCCACAAGTGGCCAAGCCTAGATCATCTTTCAGAATTTGATTACTCTTTATTGGATGCTACAGTTGGTGCAGATAATTATAGACAGAATTTGGGAGCAATTCAATGGGCATCCAATCAAGTTAGAAATGTGGCAAAACAAAATGTGGCAAAGATTACTAGAACTGCGAAAATCGAAGTAATGCATGAATCAAGACGGGAAGCCTATGGGCGCATTAGTAGTATCATTCATCAAGTTGGAGTGAATTTAGATTGGCTTTCTAACTCAAGACTGACATTGGGTAAATTACCAACCATTGACACATCAAATCCTTGTATTGTAATCGCAGGTGCTCCCAATGTTGGAAAATCTGCAATGATTAGTGCACTTTCAAGTGCTGCACCAGAAGTCGCCTCTTATCCATTTACCACTAAGGAATTACATGTAGGACACTTCATTAATCGAAGACTCGTTTACCAGCTGGTAGATACACCAGGTTTACTAGACAGGCCAATGGATGAGCGTAATGAAATAGAGATGCAAGCAATCGCTGCACTGGAACATACAGGTTCCATGGTGGTGTTCCTGATGGACTATAGCGGTACAAGTGGAACAGATATTGCGTCTCAAGAGAGGCTATTAGATGAAGTAAAGAGGTTATTATCTACCAAATATATTTTGGAGATAGAAGCCAAAGCTGATTTGTTGGAGGATTTACCAAAGGAATGGAATGAAATTAAAGAATTAGAAGATGAAATAAAATCTGGCAAAATTCCTAAAAAATTTGAATTGATGAAAAATAATAAAACCGGCAGACCGACATTTAGTGCCGAGAAAGATGTGGGCTTAGAATTACTGAGATTAGAGATAATAAAACATGTAACAAAAAATATTGAAACAGACCCTCTAAAACTACCAGATAACTGGTATCGTTCAGATAGTGAGTAATCATCAATTTTCAGATAATTTTTCTTCTCGTTCAACTTCATTCAATGGAACTGCATCCATGACTTCTTCTTTTGGATTCAGAATAATACCAAACCCTACAAATGCTCCACCGATAAGAGTCAATATAACTACATGTGATATTTTCATACTAATATCGATGGTATATGTAACTTGATTTTCACTAATTGGATTAGTTCCAGGATCACTTCCCGTAACAAAACGGTATGAACCCGAATCCATTTCCCATACAAAATTTCCATCCGATTCTGGACCTCCTGCAATATATTCGAATTCATCTTTTGTACAATCTGTAAGGCCACTATCTTCAGGAGGACACTCCTCAGCATAAGATGAATCGACAACACCGACCCATGTATTTTCTGAAAGAGACCATGCCACATCAACTTTGACATTAATGAGCCCAAATGAATCTGGAACAGGGATATCCTGATCAGCCATGCCTACGTTGCAGGAACCTGCAATAATCAGGTTACCTTCTACGCAAGGTGGGACACCAACCGATTCTTCTCCATCTCCTGAATATCCAATGCCTCCAACTATACTAGTGATTAAGCATATTATGCCCACAACCAAGGGAATGATTCTCATGACACCACGCTTCTCCTCAAAATATGGATTTTTGCATGATTGGGCCAACTACCCCGAGTATGAAGAATGAACCAAATACCATCAACCAAATTCTCAAACGCCCTCTTGTTTTCTCTTCTTTTTCATGACCTAATATACAATCAGAATCTTTACAAATTCTTTTTTCTACATTGTGCGGTATAGTTATTCCACATATTCTACAATGTTTATGGGGTATTACACCACCACCTCTTGCTCTATTACGAACTTTACTCGTAACTTTATCCACTGCTCCCTTTGCTGTACTCTCAAGTTTTCCAGCAGTGTTTTCAATTGCTTCTTTCAAACGTTCTTGCTTAGATTTTCCCATAATCAACCACCTTAATCCACGGTAACTCTGGTCCCGATGAAATCTCGACCACTCATCGCTCCCATAAATTGCTCTAATTCCCACCCATTTACAACACATAGTGGCAGCGAACCCTCAATCGCACGTTCAATCGCTATAGGATCTACCACTTTTGATGCTCCAGCCTCAAGTGGTTTACCTACTCCTGATATGACACCTAAATCATGCAATGATATGTTTTCGATAACATTCGCATCACTGTTTGTACGTGGGTCTTTGTCGTATACATATGATACATTAGTGGCAATCACGCATCTATCTGCTCCTACTTTGTTTGAAAGTTCTACAGCAACAGTGTCTGTTGTTTGCCCAGGTACTGTTCCGCCCATTACAACTACTGAATTATGCGAGAATAATTCTGCAGCAGAAGAACAATCGTAGGGTATATTTTCATTGACATTTATTCCTGAAAAATTGAATGCTTGTTGAATTAGAGTGGCATTTAGTCTTGTGGCAGAAATACCTATTTCATCCAAATACCGACTATCCGTAATAACACCCTTAACAGCATTTATTCCTTGTCTGGCGGCAATACCTCCACCTACTACAATTCCAATACTATATCCTTGTTCATTCAAATTCATAATCAATTTGATTAGACCTTTTATCCAATTCTGACTATTCTCTTCATCATCCAGTTTAATCAAACTACCACCAAGAGCGGCAACAATGACTCTTCCCATTGAACACTCCTGATGTATCAAATCATTGAGGCTATCGGTCTCATTTTTGATGACATATTGATAAGTTAACATAGATAATGCGGCGCAGGGGTATAATATGGCAGAAGACAGTAATCTGCAAACGCGACGCTTGCGGTTGAAGATGGCATTAGAAGATCTTCGTAAGATGAAGGGTTTTGGTACTGAATTAGTTACTGTGTTTATTCCACCTGAGAGGCAAGTTTCAGATGTGCGTCAAATGCTTCAAAATGAGCACGGTCAAGCATCAAACATTAAATCTAAAAGTACCAAAAAAAATGTTCAGGGTGCAATTGAATCTGCATTATCTACCCTAAATCGCTTCAAGAACGCGGGGGAACGTGGACTGGCTATTTTTGTAGGGGCAGTAATTGTTGGTTCTAACAAGACTCGTATGGTGAATGTAACTATTGATGATCCGCCAAATATTATTCAATCAGTACGGTATAGATGTGATTCCACATTTGAATTAGATCAATTAGAGGAAATGCTAGTTGATAGAACTTCATATGGTCTATTCGTAATAGATCGTTCTGAGGCTTGCTTTGGCCTAGCTACCGGTAAAAGAATACATGTTCAAGAATATCTTCCATCTCAAGTTCCTTCAAAGCACGGAAGAGGTGGGCAATCTGCACAGAGGTTTGAGAGACTAATCGAGGAAGCAGCACACAACTTTTTCAAGAAATGCTCTGAACACGCCAGTGCTTATTGGCTGCCTATGATTAAAGATTTGAAAGGAATAATCGTAGGTGGCCCAGGCGCAACCAAAGAGTTTGTTGTCAATAATGGATATTTTCATCATGAGGTTCAGAAGAAGGTAATCTCGACTATGTTTGATGTTGGATACAGTAATGAAAGCGGTTTGAGGGAATTGGTAGGTAGAGCCGGTGGAGTAATGAGTGAAATAGAGTTAGATGTAGAAAAGAAACAGGTTGAAGAATTTCTGCGCGAAGTAGTTAGAACATATCCTAAGGCAACTTATGGAGAGAAAATGATTAGAATGGCTCTAGATAAGGGTGCGGTGGAAACACTCCTCCTATCAGAGGAACTTAGGAAAAGAACATCTGAGTTAAAATGTAATTCATGTAATCATGAATGGAAAATTGGTTTGTTAAGAACTGATCCGCTGCCAGGATGCCCAGAATGTAAAAGTGATTCAGATAATGTAACTGAATTAAGTGAAATGGATATTATTGAGGAGTTGAGTATATTGGCTCAAAATTCTTCATCAAAAGTCGCTTTAATTTCTACAGATACCGAAGAAGGAGCAACGTTATTCAACGGATTTGGCGGTATGGCCGCGATATTAAGATACTCAATTGGATGAGGTGATGTTTTGAATATACTAAGGCATGCAATTAGCCCATTGGTC
>CAYSJV010000024.1:0-21790 GCA_964431435.1 uncultured Candidatus Poseidoniales archaeon | reverse complement strand
ACATTTGAGAAGAAATTCGAAAGGGGAGCCCTCTGAAACAGGGGCGTTTCAATGGGATCGTCAGTATCGACCCACTGAATCCCCTTTGTATTGAAAAATAAAATGCAGAGGGGTTTCGGATGAACCCCTTACGAATATCTAGAATTCTAATCAAAGATTGACTTTGAGCTCTCAGAAATAGGTTGTGTGGCGAATATGTCTGGTTCCTTCTCTTCACCATCAGATGTCAAAGCTATTGCCAAACTCTTGAAATTCATCACCACCTGGATAATGGCCTCTTTATCACGAGTTACATCAGATGATTCTGCCGAAATTCCAGAGTCATTGATTTCAAAATATGGCATTTCAGTGGCCGCTGCCTTAAGTATTTCTTTTCGTTCTGCTGTCAGGAACTTCTGAAGGTTCATATCATCTGTAGAACTAATTGCGAACATTCGATCAAAATCATGATCACCACCGACTTCAGTATCATCAACTCCCATTAGCGAATCTAACCATTTTATTCCGCTACTAGGGGATAAATTAAATCCCATTCCCAAGGATTCGAGGAACCTTACCTCGACTCCAGTCACAGTCACATTTGTTCCTGATGATTCGCCATTACTACGATGTTCCGTCCATGTATGAACTTTGCAATAATAACCACCATTCAATGTACCTTCCATTTCATAAGGTAACCAGAAGAGTTGCCGTGGTGTGAAATTAAGGCCGAGTTCTACGGCAGATTCTTGCCAATTTTTATTAGTTTGCGTCCGCACCCTTCGCATGATTAATAATATTGTAACAATTATCAAAATCAAAACTGCTGCACGAATCACAGGATACTCCTCCCAAATGGAACCTACGTCTATCATGATAATCAATATCTCAGATTTCACCGAAATATATTGCCTTATCGGTGTGGCATTTCAAATGTGGTGTTTAAGGACACCTTCCAATTGTTTGTGCTTGCATAGGTAATCACCACAAGAAGGGGATTGCAATTAGAAATAATGCTATCAATGCTCCACCAATGATATTCATTTGGAATATCTTAGGATATTCCTCTTTCGTCCCCCAAGAAAAGGTCTTGCGTATCCATACTTTCTGATTTAGCAAACAATTAGTCACGTACAGCAAAATAACCGCACCAATAGCAATACGGAGGAAATCTAGTGTAGTTAGGTCCATGTTCACCCTCCTTTATTTTTGGAATGAATAATATTCAGACATTAGCAATTCAGGCAAATCCTCACTTTTCATTAAGATAGTACGCACACCCCATAAATCAGTAAAGACTCTGTATTTGGTGGTCATATCTAGATAATCAACACCACTCGATCCTCCTGTTCCAACTCTTCTTCCAATTATTCGTTCAACCATTCTAGCATGGTTGTGTCTCCATACAACCATTGCTTCTTCTAGCGTTACTAAACAATCGATTAATTTTCTAGGCCAAGATAATAGCGGCAATTCTCTATAAGATTCAATGAAAAGAAGACCGGCCCTAGTACGATTTACAACACCCTCTGGAGATAGGAATTCCCTTGCATCAGTTACTGTTTGTTTATATCTCTGCTTTATTTTTTCATAATCCTTTGTGCTACTATCTATTCTTGAAATATGCCGTTCTGCATTTTCATTCATCTTTTTCAAGTAACTCTCGATGAATTTACCTACTGCATCCCCGTCACCTTCAGATCCATATGTTGAACCCTGTATTGGGGTTCTTGATAGCCAATCAGATACTACATCGATAATCGTATCTTCCGACATCGCATTTTCAAGAGATTTCCAAGCCTTTGCATCTTCATCAGATACTGATGATATTTTTTGGAAATGTTTGCTAGGTGGCGATTCATTGACTCTTCCATGATCTTTTTGCCCAATGATTGCTTCTAACTCCCTCATTTGCCAGGACTCAAAACCACTTGCTGAACCCAATTCTTCTCTGAATGCAAGGAATTGTTGAGGGGTCAAGGTTTCCATAACTTTCCATTGATGTGTCATCAATTTAAAAATTTCAGTAACTCTTTCTAAATGGTGAACTGCCTCTGGTATTGATTTTTCAGGGACAGGAACTTGACCTAATAAATCTCTAGAAACCCTCAATTCGCTTAGTATCAATTTAAACCATAATTCAAAGTTTTGATGGACTATGATAAAATGTAATTCATCCGGAGAGATGTTTCTTGTATTACCGATTTGACCCGATTGAAGTGATAATAACTCATGTAATCTGAGGTATGAAGAGTAACTAAGTTTTCTTTCAACCCGCTCTTTACTTTCCTCGGCCATGTTCCCGGACCTACCCCGTGGCTTAGAGTTTTATCGCGCCACATAGCGCAACAGTCATAGTGTACATTCGGCCGAGGCCTCATATGGGAGTCAGTGCAACGAGCCTATCCGAGTGGCTTGCGGGTTACAATTCTGATGAAATAACGATTGGTGTTATTGCTTCACATTCCTCTTTACAAATCTTGCACGGAGCAAAGATAGAAGGCTTCAAAACATTAGGTATTGTTGTTGGAAATCATAGACGTAAGATGTATTCAGCTTTCCCAGGCGCACAACCAGATGATTGGTTGATCTTGGATGATTATTCAGATTTACTAGAACAAGCAGTGTGGTTAAGGGAGAAAAATGTAGTAATTATTCCTCATGGTTCTTTAGTGGAATATCTTGGTGCGGACAATTATCGTGAATTAGAAGTACCTACATTTGGAAATCGCGATATATTAAAATGGGAATCTGATAGGGAATCACAAAGAAAATGGCTAACTATGGCAGATTGTAAATTACCAAAAGTAATCACAGATCCTAGAGATATTGCAGGACCAGTAATTGTGAAGTATGCCGGGGCAAAAGGAGGAAGGGGCTATTTTCTTGCCAGAAATTATAGGGATTTTAGAAGAAATGTGAATTTAGATGAAGATTTCACAATACAAGAATATATTTTGGGATGTAGATATTATCTTCATTTCTTTTTTGATCCTACTGCAGATGATGGTTACCAAGTACATGGAATGGGTTCACATGCAGGAAGATCTCTTGGTAGATTAGAATTAATGTCAATGGATAGAAGGGATGAAAGTAATGTTGATGAATTTTACAAATTAGGCTCACTTAGAGATTTGAGAGAAATGGATCTCGAACCTTCATTTGTAGTCACTGGAAACACACCAGTTGTGTTACGCGAGAGTTTACTGCCCGAAGCATTTAGGATGGCAGAAAAAACTGTTGCATCCTCATTTGAATTATCACCTGGTTCTAGAGGTATGATTGGAGCATTTTGTTTAGAAACTATTGTCACTGATCAATTGGAATTCAGAGTATTCGAAATATCTGCACGAATCGTGGCAGGTTCAAATCCATTTGTTGGCGGTTCACCATATTCGGACATAAATCATGAGAATATGTCAACTGGCAGAAGAATCTCTAGATGTATTCGCAAAGCGATAGAAACTAATCGACTTGATGAAATATTGAGCTAAATTAATCTTCATGAGGGTCTATGTCTATTGGGATTAGATGATTTTCATATTCATAAGTTGCAATCTTCAAAGGATCGAGTACAAATCTAATATTTGCCTCTTCGACACCATATAGCGAAATCAATTCTTCTCTGAATGCTGTTCTTAATGTTCCTTCATCAACATTAAGTGGTGCACCCATCCCAATTTGTAGTGCTCTAGCACCAATTATTCTTGCTCTTTCAAATCTAGTGTGTGGACGTTTTGGCTTTACCATTTGAATCTCCCTCATTCTCGGTTGTGTCAGCCGAATAGCGCACCATTCTTAACGCTGACGAGACGCAATCGTTAGAAATGTCCAAGCAAAAGAGCAAATAATCGATAATGTTAGGACAACTTGGGCACACATGAAAATAACATGGAGAGCCGAATTTTTGCCACTATTAGTGGCTTCTATGGCTGTATTAATCGTAATTTCAGGGGGATATGTAAGAATTAATGATTCAGGTGAAAGTTGCCCAGATTGGCCTACATGCTTTGGAAAGATACACCCCTTTACTTCTGAAGACGAACAGGGTGATTGGTGGGAACAAAATACAGATGAAATTGATTCAAGAGGTGCAGACAAACGCTACTCTTTTTTTGAGATATTTATTGAATGGTTTCACAGATTGATAGTTGGCATTACCGGGTTTGTTGTTTTGGCCAATTTATATTTCGTTCATAAATCGAAAGATTCTCTAGGTAAAGATGTACAATATTCCTCATATCTTGTTGGATTGTTACTGTTGTCGCAAGCATTAATCGGAGGGTTGACAGTTAGATATGATAATGCAGATTGGTCGGTTTCCCTTCATCTATTCTTGGCTATGATTTTCATTTCATCTCTCTTTTTACATTGGTTGTTGTGGTCAAGGGCAACAAACACACTTTCTGAGAAATTCAAACCACCTCTTGATTATGCATTAAGAAACATTCGTATTTTGGGAGGTATGTCTTTTTCAGTGCTTCTGTTACTTATGATTGGTGCGTGGCTTTCATCAGCAGAAGGAGGAACTTACAATGCTGGTTGCAATATAGGTTGGTATACTGGTTGGCCACTTTGTCACGGGTCATTATTTCCTAATTTTTCTTCAACTCCCGTACTTGTTCAAATGATACACAGAATAGCAGTTTTACTGGTGGCTGCGGTTTTGATTTATGGATATTTTAGAATGAAGAAGGATTGTGGAGAGGATATATCTGTAAAAATTACCCGTAAATTTACTATTCTCGGATTTCAATTATTCATGATAAATATACTAATTGGGGGCGCCTATGTTGTTACAGCTACTTCTGATGGTTTTACAGAATTATTGTCATTAGTACATTTGATTTTGGGTTCTGCTACATTTTTGTGTATCACATTCTCTTTGTTGGTATGTATGATTGAAATTAGATATTCGAAAGAAAGTAGTGGTACTTAATTAAGGCAATTATAGATTGGTGGGACGTGGTGTTGACAAATGTCGAGTGAAATAAGTTCTGTAAGGCCAAAATTGGCGATCATCTACTGGAGATTGATGAAACCAAGGGTGGTTGTATTACTACAGATAACGGCAGTTTGTGCTATAATTATACACGATTTACTTTCTGATACCCCATTTGATTTGTTAGAAAACTTACTTACAATAATAGTAATTGTGATTGGAGGGACACTTTCTGCTGGTGGTTCAAATGCAATCAATATGTGGTATGAACGTGATTCAGATGCATTGATGGAACGAACAAGTAAACGCCCCTTACCTATGGGTTGGATAGGGCCAACACATGCATTATTATTTGGAATTACAGTAGCCATTCTGGGATGTATCACCGTTTCACTTCCCGTTCGGGGAGTTTGGGCCTGGAAAGCAGGTTTTTGGTGTTTTTTTAGTGTTATGTTTTACGTATTCATTTACACTATACTTCTCAAAAGGAGAACAACTCAAAACATAGTAATTGGAGGATTGGCAGGATCGACACCACCCTTGATTGGTTGGGCTGCGGCTGCATCTAATCAGATACATTTGGCAAATGAATATGACTTTTTTAATTTAGGCTCCTCCATACCTTGGATGTTATTTCTTTTGATATTTTTATGGACACCACCTCATTTTTGGGCATTAGCGCTCTTTCGCTCTGAAGAATATCATAAAGTAGGAATCCCGATGTTACCTAGTGTCAAAGGTTTCAAGCGAACTTTGATTGAAATGAAAATATATTCCATCTTGCTTATTTTTCTAGCAGCAATACCTCTAATTTGGCCACAATATGGCATTGATTGGTCATATTCAATTGTTACAGTAATATTGGGAGTGTGGTATTATAGAAGCATATCTCTTATTGACACTGAAGAATCTCTTGATGACAAGGGCAGATTACCTTCTGCTTTGAAATCATTTCTTAGGAGTTTGAAATATTTGGCAGCAATGTTTTCTACATTAGTTCTAATTGCAGCAATTCAAAGCCCTATAATTTCTTTAATCGTACTAACAGTTTGCTCCGGATTAATGTGGCTTTTCACCGCTCGGTTTATGTCCGCACCTTGAATCGGCGGTTTGAGCGACAGTCGCATAGCCTGGTATTGCGCAGGACTGCTAATCCTGTGGGTTTTACCCTCGAGGGTTCAAATCCCTCCTGTCGCGCCATCAATTAAAGAAGTCATCTAAGCCGTCATCATCATCGTCATCATAAACAGGGCGTCTTCTTGCTGCACGTTTTTTCGCTCGTCGATATCTCTTAATCATCAATGGCAATAATATGAAATTTAATGCAATAATTGATATGCCAACTATACTTGTAATAATGAACGGTTCTTCTTCCAGATATTCCTCTACTTTAAGGAGATATTCAACTCCATAAGGCGGTATTGGCTCAGGTTCAGGTTCAGGTATCAAATCAGGATGGTAATCCCAAAATTCATCTTTTATTTTTACTTCAACCCAATTATTATTGAGGGTACTTTGTTGTAAATTACCTACATCATCAATTGGCGTTATAATGTAATAATATACTCTTTCTGGCCTAACTCCATTAATTCCATCTCCTGTATCTTCCCACACTTCTTCATCTCCAGGAGACGGAATCATGTCAGCAACCGTAGGTGTTGCAAATGCAATGTTGCCCCCAAAATCAGTTGGCCTTATTTCAATTCTGTA
Source organism: uncultured Candidatus Poseidoniales archaeon (assembly GCA_964431435.1). GTDB lineage: Archaea > Thermoplasmatota > Poseidoniia > Poseidoniales > Poseidoniaceae > CAYSJV01. The sequence continues at coordinate 15,159 of CAYSJV010000024.1, read as the reverse complement.
TAAGTTATATCGATGTGCATCACTATCGCCCTCTGGCCATTCCCATGATAATTTGACTGTATAGCAATGATCCCAATGTCCAGTTCTTTCAAAGCAATCGGTCGAACTATCGTAACTAACTTCAGAATTCAAACCAATAACTTCTACCTCTGGTGCTTCAGAATCCCCACAAATAAGATTTGCAGTATTATTGACATCTTTAGTTACCGCACCCTTTGTCCAATCTATTTTCCCTTGTCTATCGTAAGCAATCAGCATGTAAGATACACATTCATCATTTGATAACTTGACACTATCCTGCCATATATTGGCATCATAACTCAAGTTTTCAACAAATTTATCTTCAGTTATTTGTTCCCATAGATTTGAATCATCAAATGTTAATTCTGGAAATGGCGCTAAAGTGTTACGGTACAGTTTCCATCCACCAAACCACTCACTATCTAGATCTCCACTAGGTGTCCAAGAAATACCCATGGAACCCCCACTTCCCTGATTTACAACCAAATCAGTTATTGAAACATCTGCAGGGGGCAAATGTGACGAAATTACAAAATATCCATCTTCTAATAAATAGAGAGATGCATTTGAACTATCTGTTACTTCGAATAAATCACTCGACAATAATGGTTTGAGATTGTTATCTGAGAAATTATCAATTCGGTGTAATTGAATCATTTCCCTATTTGCATTACTTGGGATTAGAGCATCAAGATTTAATTGTGCATCAATCCAAGATGTTTCTTCTGATTCGTGTATTGGGTTTAATGGTTCTAATTCAATTTTAAACATAGCCAATGGCGTCATATCTTCATCACTATTATATTCCATATTCTTGGATACAATGCTTTGTTGGAAGCTAAATACCGCCTCTCTCAATGTTGGTGCAATTCCACTTATGTATGGGGCACTATCTAGTCGCGTGAAGTTGAAAATCTTGAAGTTAGTATTAATTATCTGAGTTCGACCAATTCCATCAACGATTTCTAAAGAGACACTATGGTTGCCAACACCTTCGATTGTTGTGTTGATGGTGTAAGTATTTGCTTCAGACTCTATCCAATTATCTTTCGTCCACTTATATGTGATGGGTAAGGGGGTGGTTTGATTTACAACTGCATAGAATGTAACTAGTTGTTCTACTGTATACATATCTGATTGTGGAGAACTTATGATTCCTCCCTCTATTTCTCCTGCAATGATGTTTACTTCTTGTTGGAGATAGTTATTTTCTGGTTTGTGATCAATTCCTTCAGTAAAGTTATAATCCACCGAAACATTTAGATTTTTTACTCCAGTTGTAGTGATATCAAATGTACAATTTGTTGCTTCATTGGGATGAAGTTCAAACCCTGAACATGTTTGTACTATGCCTAATACTTCTTCATTGTTCATTTCTTTGAACAAAACTTCAATATCTTCAACAGAATGATTTCCCAAATTTATAATTTCTACATTTATAGAATTTTCACCAATGTGATAGTCTACAGATTCAGGTTCGTATTTCGGTGTGATTCCAATTATTGAGATGTCAACACTGTCATCAAAAGTTACAATTGTTTGACCAAAATTGTCGTATTCATTGTAATCTTGAGAACTATTCATAAGCCCATATTCCATCCAAAATGTACCTTCTAATTGAGAATTCAATGGTGGTAAATCAACCTCAAAAGCAGTATAGGAGGTAGAATCTGTAAAATCAGAGGTATTTGTCATTCTTTCTTTTACTATATTACCTTCGGAATCCTTCAGAATCCACCCCACTGTGGCAACTCGCCCAGAATTCCAATTCAAGACTTCTCCAGTCATAGTCATGGAATAATTTTCATCAGTGTTGTAGATTATGGAATTTTGATAATTTGCTAAATTTCCATCTGTGGGCCTCACATCATAACTTTCATTTATTCTAAATTCAATTAGAGTATTTACAACTTCAAAGGTTGAGGAAAATACGTCATTTAGTGTATTCTGATCAGGGTCTGTAAATTTACCAACCACAGTATGTGTGCCATTTATTGATGGAGTAAATGTAGCCCCGTTAAATGCAACATCCCTTTCAGAATCAGGTGATACTGCGAAAACATATCCACTTCCACCCGTTCCACTTGTCAAGTTATCACAATTATATTGCGTTTGATTTCCTTCACAGATATGCCATTCAACATATCGCACTTGATTCATAGCAGCGGAATCTAGATTTTTGGTAGTTATAATCACTGGAATCACATCAGTTATTCCATACGTCATTCCATTTCCAGGAGATGATGCCGATTCGATAGACATGTCTCCAGTACCATCAAAAGCGGAAGCAGTTGGAATAATGCTAATAAATGAACTAGAAAATAGGACTAAAAGTGCCAAAAAAGTGTATTTCTTTCGATGAAATTTGTCACTTAAATCATCTAAGTACTGGCGCGGGGGTTGTCTCATCAAACATGTTCGACACATTCGAATCGTAAATAGCAGTCGGTGTTCAAATGCATTAAAGTATCATATTCGGGACCTTCTAACAGGACCACAGTCTTATGACCTAGCCATCCCGTGGAGTCACCATGCTAGTGAATCCAAGGCGGGAGGATGACAGTGGATTAACGGCGGTAATTGAATTCTTAACGGCATTTGTATTATTTTTGATGATTGTAACAGCATTTCTTTCACTAGCTCAATTACAACTTGGCTCTAACCAACCATCCATTGACAGATTAGAATCTGCGGCTATAGAAAGTTTACAGCAATTGACAGATTCAGAGGGATTGTTTGTTCCACTTATAGATGAAGTGCCAGATTACCAAAATGCGACTTCAGATTGGCATTTATTATCTGCTCAGACTTTGATTGATGGCAATTTATTACCCGGTTTACTTGATGAGGGGGGGTGGATATCTCAATCTAGGATAGACGCTCTCGAAAATGTGACTGAGGCACAATTCTCTAGTGGGATTGGGCTTGAAAACGGTTTTGCTATACATCTGAGAATTACGATAATTGAGTCTACTAATGAATCTAGGGTTGGCATGACAGTCTTTGAAGATGGTCCCGATAGAAACTCATCTCAAAATAGTGCTAGTTCCAGCAGAGTGTTCAAACTTAATGGTGAAAAAATAATCATTGTATTGGATGTATTGGATGGTGCAAACAAATTTGCAAAATTAGAATTAACAGAATTTATGATTGAACCATCTGGAGGTGGCCCAGAATGGGTTGAATTACATAATCCAAACAGCTTTGCTGTTAACCTCTCAGGATGGGCATTGTCTAAATATTCTCCAAACTCTCCGAATGCACTACACCTCTTTACGGAAGGAGTGGTTTCAGGAGGAAGTGTGATTATTTTGTCAGGCAACCCTCTGATACAATTGGATTATGGCGCTGAATCGATATTTGATCTATTTCAAAGTGGGGTATTGGGTTCAGGGCAGAATAACTTAGTTAACCCATATGAAGGGAAATTTTCACTCACATGGGCACCATACAATAGTGCACTTTCAACTACTGTAAGTGAAGTTAATTGGGATAATAGTTGGGGCATTGGTCAAAATGAAGCATTGAACTATTTAGGAGGAGATATGGACGATTCCTCTAATTGGGAAACTCTTCAAGACGGCACTCCTGGGACAATATAGTGGTTGGTCAAATGAATAACAAAATAAGGGCCTATTTCTCATTTTCAACCATCGAATTCATCAACCATGTAGTATTGGGGAGGGTGTAAGTCATGATGAAAAAGCAAGTTTATGCCCGTGATCGTTGTGTTACAGGAATACACGGGGTCGATGAAATATTGAGGGGGGGTATACCCTATGGATCAACTGTGTTGGTGGCAGGAAGTTGCGGTTGTGGTAAAACAACGCTTGGATTGGAATTTTTGGTAAATGGAGCGAGTAATGGAGAAGCTTGTGCACATTTTACTGCTACAGAACCATCAGTAAAATTACTTGAAAATATTCGCCAGTTTGAATTTTTTGATATGAAAATGGTTGACAGTGGTATGATTAATGTATTCGACATGGATGTTCTATATTCTTGGCTCGGATTAACTAAAGCAAGTTTCGATTTAGACGATATTCATGCATTGATAAAAGCAATAACTGATATTGTGAATACGATTGGTGTAACTAGACTTGTAATTGACTCAGTTACTACGCTATGTTATAAAATACAGAGCGAGCAACTAATTCGTGATTTCTTATTCACATTAGGTAAGAAATTATCTACTTTAGGTTGTACCACACTACTGGTATCTGAAATTACTTCGGAGAAGATGAAAGTAGGAATGTGGTCTTCTTTTGGTGTTGAAGAAGCAATAAGCGACGGAATTATTGTCATGGGGGATGTCACACGTATGGGACATCTTTTACGGTATCTCCAGGTGGTTAAAATGAGGGGTACACAGCATAGTAGGGCGAAATATTCGTTGGCTTTAACTCCAATCGGTGTGATGCTTACCCCGATGCTAAAATGGGGGTCTATGGGAGATGGAGGTATTAGGTAATGATCGAATTAGACCAAAGAATAGCGGAACAACTCACAGAAGTATCCCTGAATAGTTCCATTCAAGTTAGGTGTGGGACTTCTAATTCATTCACGGTTACCGCTAGTATTTTGCAACCAGTATTGCAGGTGTTTGAGATGGGAGGTGTCTACATTTCTGCATCAAGGGGAGCCTCCGAAATTATAAGTGGACTAGAATCAATAGGCATCTCTACTGAAAATATACATTTTATTGATTTAGTATCATCAGGTATCTTAGGAGGTACCGATAGCCCACATGAAAATATTTCATATATCGATTCTCCTATAATGCTTGAAGCAGTTCTTTTACAAACAATGTATCATATGCGAACTACTACTAATGAGAGAAATTTTGTGGTATTGGATAGTGTGAATGCATTAGCGATCTATAATGATGAACGTATGTTGGCAGAATATTTGCATACATTTGTTAATACTTTTAGGCAGAGAGAAGTACTATCTGTGATAATTAATGTACCGGACCAAACCCCCCCTAGTGTTTTGTCCAACTTAGATCTATATTGTTCAGATTTGATAGATAGAGGTCAAATTGTAATTAATTAGGTGATAAAAGATGCAACCAACCTTTGACCCCATTGACGAGGAATTTTTTGGAAGTTACGCTAGTTTCGGTATTCCAAAATTTGATGCAATAATGAAGGGTGGAATTCCCAGAGGTTTTATGGTAATCGGAATAACTGATCCAGGAGCAGGTGCGGAACTATTTGCCAAACAATTTTGTTCACCAGCAGAAGAACCAGAGAATACAGTTTATGTTAGTACAAATGAAACAATCGAATCTGTCAAAGAGGTCTATAGAAGATTTGAGTGGGACGAATCCATCAAAATTAGTGCTATGGGCCATGAATATAATCAAAGAGTTTTGGAGAGAGAATTACAAGCAAGCAGGTATCGATTAGAGGGGTTCAAAATGCCTGATGTACAAAGATTAGCTCAAACAAGATTTGTGGAGGATGAATCCGAGGATTTCTTAACGGAGTTAACTAACAAAATTATGGGTTTAGGCCAATATTTTAGATGTGCAGTTGATAATTTAGATTTTTTCTTCCAAAGAAATGAACCAAGTAAGGTAATTTCTATGTTGAGGATGATACAAGCACATACCCAGTCTAATCGGGGAATTTTACTTCTCACAGTAAGTTCTGATGTGGTTTCTAAATCAATAGAGATGGAGATGTCAATGATTGCAGATATGCTTTTGACATTCGGAGTTCATATGATTGGTACTGACTTCGAAACAAGGATGGTAGTTAGAAAGTTTAGGAATGCCCCTGAAAACCTATCCGTTATTTCATATCGAGTAACTCCTGAGGAAGGCATCACCCCTGAAACAGTGCAGCGTATTGCTTAGTGCACAACCGGATTTTGTCTTAATGGCCCCATTAGGTCAATAATCGGTCTATTTTGGCGGGGGTGTTTTCTATGATGAGTTCCCATTACATTCTGCGGGATTAGGTGAAGGCATGTTGGTAGGCCATACAAACACAAGGAGATCTATTGATTCTGAAAGTGGTGTAAGTCCAGTTATTGCCACAATTCTTCTATTGGCAATAACGGTATTATTGACAGGCATGCTCTTTATGATGTTCCAGTCTAGTTTGTTGAGTATTGAGAAAAATCCACCTAATGCTTTGCTGACAGTAAGAGCTCTTGACAATGGCTTCCAAGTTGTAGAATTTAGTGAGTTAGACCAGCAATTAGATCCAAATTCATTAGAATTTCAATTAATCCCAAATAATTTCACTAGTTCTGACACCATTGTTGGTTTAGCTGGAAATTCTGATGTATATGGTGTGGTGGGGAATGAAGTTAGTTTCTATGACAGAGATTCGAGATTTACAGTATCTCAGGGAGATTATTTTGTAATAAATGCCACTGCAGCAGGTACTGAAGATGGTGAATGGACTATGAGACTATTCTATTATGCCACTCAGACTGAAGTGGGTGAAATCAGTTTACCTGCAATAATTTGATTATCCACCAATGTATGACATCTCAACCTTTTCTACTTCTGAGATAGAATTCCGCCTTAATTCGGAATATTGATCATCTCTTTTTTCCCAGATATCAACTATTTTTTCTCTAATTTCGTGATCAGTAGAACTATTTCTAAGCATTGACTTCAAATCCACCCCTTTGCTAGAAAAAAGGCAAGTGAATAATTTACCATCTGCAGAAATTCTTACTCTGCTACAATCTCCACAGAATGGCATACTAATCGAACTTATTATCCCAATTGTATCATTTGTCCCATTAATCTTCCACCTTTTTGCAACATCACTTTTGTTTTTTGCAGGTATTTCATTCAATTCAAATTCTTGGGAAAGTATACTCAAAATTTCTTTTGCAGTCACTACTTCATCTAATTTCCAATTGTTCGAATTACCAACATCCATGAATTCAATAAATCTAACTTCAATACCTGTCCCTTGAAATTTCTCCACAATATCTATTATTTCATTGTCATTTACACCTTTGCGTATAACTGAATTTATTTTTAATGGTGATAATTCATATTTTGCAGATTCTAATATTCCATCAAGTACTTCTGTGAGAAGTATGTTAGTATCATTTATCCTTGCAAACGTGTCAGGATTTATTGAATCTAATGATATTGTTATGCGATTTAATCCTGCTAATGATAATTTTTTTGATAAATCAGATAATAAAGAACCATTTGTAGTCATAGATAGGTCAATATTTGGAACAGAATTGGAGATCATACCAACTAAATCTACAACATTTTTTCGGATAAGCGGTTCCCCACCAGTAAGCCTAATTTTTTCAACACCTAGTGATTCAAATATAGTTGCTAATCTAGTTATTTCTTCAAAGGTCAGAATATGTCCTTTAGGTAGAAACACCCATTCATTATCAAAGATATTCCTTGGCATACAATAAGTACATCTGAAATTGCATTTGTCTGTAATCGAAATTCTTAGGTCTTTAATTGGCCTAGACAATTTATCATAATACTTCATTTTAATCCTTTCAATACGCACACCTAACTTGAAGCCTTTGATATTTTGCGAGAATGGTTGTTTTCATTATGTAATACTTATTCGGACAATTCAGTAAGGCACAGGGGGTATATTGAAGGTGGTTGAATCAAAATTTATGTTAATCGATAAATTAGAGAAAATAGATTTGGATAACAAGACATTTACCTGGAAATTACCTCCTTCAAAGAGCCACTTGCAAAGGGTTTTGCTTTTATCTTCTTTAGTTTCAGAGGAGGTAGTAATTGAAGGTATAACTAGTTTGGGTAAGGATTCACTTACTATGGTTGAGTGCCTTAATCAGATGGGGGCTAATATCGAATATAACTTTAATAAATCAAGAATTGTTATTGGTGAAAATCAAAAAAATGAATTACGCCCACCAATATCCGTATTGGATTGCGGAAATAGTGCCACAACTCTGAAGTTATTACTCGGATATTGTTGTAGATTTGATGTGCCAATAATGTTTGATGGAGATGAAACTCTACGTAAAAGGCCATTAGGAAATTTCTTGAAAGAACTAAAATCAGCAGGGGTAGAAATCTCTCACGGAAGTGTTATGGATGAATTGCCATTCATAATAAAAGGACCAATTTCACCAAGAGAATATCTAATTGATGTTTCTGAATCTAGCCAACCATTATCTTCATTGATAATGTCAGGAGTAGGTGCTAAAGATTCATTCAAGATAATAATTAATGGAGGGCAAGTAAGCAAATATCATTCTGAATTAACCTTAAGGATCTGCGAAAAATCTGGAGCAAATATCATTAGAAGAACGCAAAGTGAATTTCTGATTACCCCTTGGGTTCCTAAATGGGCAAGGGGTATTCAAGTGCCAGGAGATGCGTCATTAGCAGTATATTGTATGCTTTGGACAATATTGCATAATGAATCAATAATAATGCAAGGATGGCCTACTATTGAAGATACACTTGGATGTTTCAAATTGTTTGACATTTCAGAAGGTATAGGGCTTAATTGGAAAGTATTGGATGATAACAATGTACTTTTATCACCCAACAATATAAAAATGGAAACACTCATGATAAATTTGCAAAATGCGATAGACCTTTTGCCAGCATTAGCAGTAATATTTTCAATTTCAAGTGGAGCAACAATAGATGGAATTTCACATGCAGCAATTAAAGAATCAAATAGGATCGAGGAGACTCAAAAGCTTCTTTCAATTTTCGGGCTCAAATCAGATTTAATTGAAGGTAAGATGGTTATACCAGGGAACCAGATAATAGTGAAACCAGCAGATGTTGTTTCAATACCGTATGATCATCGGATAGAAATGGCAGCGATGATATTAGCAAGCGCAGTTGGAGCATCTATAGAATTTAACGAGTCTTATATGATAACAGATCCATTGTTTGTGAAAAGGCTTTCTAAACTAGGGATAAATATTTTTTATGAGTGACTAACCCATTCTTCCAAAGTGTTTGTCTAAATCATTAATCCCTATCTTCAAAACAGTTGGCCTTCCATGAATACAGGCAAATGGATTAGGTATTCTTCTCATATCTTCCAATAATCTTCTCATTTCAGCTAGATTCAATTTGTGGTTGGCTTTTATGGATCCTCTGCATGAATGTAGCAATGATACCCTTTCTCTAAGTTTTTCAGCACTTTCAAGATTGTTGTTACTTTTCAAATCTTGAATGATATCATGTATGAATTCTTCAAGTGCATCACTATGTGTTAGTAAGGCAGGAACGGATGTAAGTAATAACTCACCATCAATATTTTCAAAATACAATCCTATGCTATTTAATTTCTCAATATTTCCATTAATAATCTCAATTTGCATATTATTTAATTCAATTTCTTTTGGAATAAGAAGTGGTGTTTTTTCCCAATTTGTCATTGTACTTCGAAGCCTTTCATATCTAATTCTCTCATGTAATGCATGTTGATCTATCATGAATAATTCATCATCACATTGTGCAATGATATAGGTGTCTGCAAATTGGCACAATGGTTCTATATTAGGTAATATTTCATCTATAGATACAAGCGATTCTAACGCTTTTTCTGTCAACGGACTTTCAGGAGTTCCATTCTCAATATATCGATCTAAAGCCCTTTCGCCTTCACTTAATGCATTCGAAACTGGTTTTTTCTCCAAACCAGGTAGGGTTGATTGTGCGATTGGGCTAGTACTTATCGGACGCTTTTCTTGAGGTTCTTCTAAGTACTCTCCAGATGCTTTAACCCAGCTTGGCTCGTTTTCTTCTTCTTTACTTTTCAAATTTAACTCAGATTGAATACTGACTGGTTTTAGAGCAAAACCTTCCTCTGGTGTTATTTCAGTGGGAACCATGGCTAATGAGTGTTGTATAGATCTCTCTAGTCTTTCCAATACTCGCCATGAATTTTTCAATCTAACTTCTCTTTTAGTTGGATGAATATTCACATCTACTTCAGTTTCTGGTAATTCTAAGAAAATTACAGCAACGGGATGTCTGCCAACCATTAAACGAGTATGATATCCCTTTCTAACTGCCTTTCTGAAAGGTTGATTTGCTACAGGACGTCCATTAACAAATACGTAAATGTCATCACCCTTGCCTCTGGTGATTTGAGGCGGAGAGATCCACCCATTCCATCTTTCTTCACCTGGAGCATTCTCATCCGCAATTGGTGATTTTAACTCAATTAATTTGCTTGATGAAGAGCCTAGTACATCAAAAAGGCGCTCCTCATGTTCTTCGACAGATTGTGTGTCGAGCACCATTCGCTCATCTATTTCTAGTTGAAATGAAACATCAGGCCTAGCAATTGCATATTTCGTTATAATATCTAGTATTGCCGAATTTTCCGCTGCTGGGCTCTTTTGAAAAGACAATCTTGCTGGAACATTTTGGAACAAATTCTTGACTTCAATATATGTTCCATCAGGAGTTCCAACTGACTCAATTTTTCCGGCAATTCCTTCGACCATGGAGATGGACATGCCTTTTTCTCCAACAGGTCTGCTTAAGATCCTAAGATGGCTAACCATCCCAATAGATGCAATAGCTTCTCCCCGAAAACCAAGAGTTTTTATTTTGTTTAAATCAGAGACTGTACTTAATTTACTGGTTGCATGTCTCTTTATTGCTAATGATAAATCCTCAGAATAAATCCCTTTTCCATTATCTGTAATTTCGATTGAATCAAAACCACCTCTTTCAACTTTTATTTTTATTCTATTTGATCCTGCATCCATACTATTCTCTAACAATTCCTTGACAACTTGGGCAGGGCGTTCTATGACCTCTCCTGCAGCGATGTGGCCAATGGTTTCATCATCTAATTGGAATATACGTCCTTGTTCAGACACCTTTATTTCAGCCATCTCACTCCTCCATCATACCTCTTTTTCCACGTAGTAAATCATGCAGTTCAAAAATTCGTTCCAGTGCATCTCTAGGTGATAATTCATCGGGGTTAATGCCAGCCAAATGTTCAATCACCGCCATTTCGCCTTCTGTAAGCTTTGTTTCAATTGTCGTTACACTTGAATCTCCACCAGATTCTAATGCTGACGTTTTGAGCCTATTCAGGACGTCTTCTGGCAGCAAATATGAGAATAGGCTACTTTGCCCCATCTCTCTTGTTTCAGGAGCTTTGCTATCGCCTTCTTCGGCAATTCTGGCACGCTCCTCCAAGTAATGAAGCAATTCTCTTGATCTTTCAATTACTGATTTTGGTAATCCTGCTAACACTCCTACATGTATTCCATATGATTCATCACATGGGCCTTCACCTATTGTGTAAAGAAATCTAAGCCCCTCGCTTGAATCCGAAACTTGCATATGCATGTTATGCAATCCCTCCAATTGACTTTCAAGGCCAATTAATTGGTGATAATGTGTGGCAAAAAGTGTTCTACATTCAATTTTATTACAAATTTCTTCAGTAACAGCCCAAGCTATGGATAACCCATCAAAAGTTGAGGTGCCCCTGCCTATTTCGTCGAGTAGCACAAGGCTACTTTTAGTCGCCCTTCTGAGTATATGTGCAACTTCGATCATTTCCACCATGAATGTCGATCTTCCTTTACGTATGTCGTCACTTGCACCAATTCGAGTGAAAATTCTGTCAACCAATCCAATTTTTGCTTTTGTTGCGGGCACATAAGAACCTGTTTGGGCAAGAATTGTGATTAGTGCAACTTGCCGCATGTAGGTCGATTTACCACCCATATTTGGCCCAGTAATTAGTGTGAAATTACGCTTAGAATCAAAAACAACATCATTGGGTACATACCCACCTTGGTTATCTAAAACAGGATGTCTAGCACCTTTGATGGATATTTTATATTCATTTGATATTTCAGGTTTACACCAATTTCTGGATTGTGCTATGTGTGCGAAACAGCATACTACGTCTAATGTGGAAATTTTTTCAGCAATGATTGCCAATTCATTTGCGTGAACTTTACACGCATCTCTTAATTCACAAAACAAGCCATATTCAATCAAATTACCTTTTGTATCTGCATTTACTAATACATCTTCCCATTCTTTGAGATCTTCTGTTATGTATCTTTCACCGTTGGTCATCGTTTGTTTACGAACATATTCTTCGGGCACTTTTGAGAGATGTGAATTAGTAACCTCGATGAACCATCCAAATTGGCGATTCTGTTTCACTTTCAAAGAAGGTATCTCAAGCCTTTCCCTTTCCTTTATTTCCAAATTGGAAAGCCACTTTTTTGCTTTGGACACTTTTTCCCTAAAACTATCTAATTCAAGATTATAAGTTCCTTTGAACATACCACCTTCTTTTACAGAAAGAGGTTGCTGTTCAAACAGTGCAGATTGTATTTTTTCGCGAATGTGATCGATATTTGTAAGTCCATTCGACAATTCATTCAACATTTCATTATCTATGTCTTGCATTGTTTCTTTAATTTGATGCATTTTCTCTAAACATTCACTTATTGCTATTAGATCTCTGCCATTTACTCTACCATAAGTAAGCTGCATTGCTAGTCTTTCCATATCTCTTAGTCCTGTTAATGTTGCCCGTAATTCCTTTCTCTTTCTGGATGATTTGCATAAAGAAGATACTGCATTTTGCCTTTTTGAGATAATATCTACATCCCTTAATGGCCTCATTATCCAAGAACGAATTAAACGCCGCCCCATCCAAGTCTTAACATGGTCTATAGAATGTATCAATGTTCCCTCATAATCTCCAGATAATGTTTTTGATATCTCCAAATTTCTTATTGTAGTTTGATCTAAAAGTAGACCTTCGTCTTCATCGTTTATTTCTACTGACCTCAAAGGAACAGAATCAGCAACATGCAATTTCGCAATATAATCCGCAACTAATCCAGCAGACATCATTGCTAAGGGAGAATTATCTAAATCCAAATGGCCCAAATCATGAATTTCTAGTGTTCTTTTTAATGATTCAAGCATTAGTTTCTCACTTATATTATGTTGAGACAGGGAAGTATTATCAATCGTTGAAAGAATTTGAGCAATCATTTCATTAGTGGAATCTTTCTTAGTAAGTACTATCTCACTAGGACCACCTCTCATTATTTCATCTAATAAGCGCTCGTACCTATCAACTCCTTCAAATTGAGATGCCGAAATTTTCCCTGTTGATGGATCTAATATTGAATAGCCAACTAAATCACCCTTACATATTATTGAGGCAAGTAATGCAGACTGATCATTTTTCAATAGCGATTCCTCGTAAATGCTACCAGGAGTAAAAATTCTTGTAACAACCCTTTCAAGTAATTTTGCACCCGGTCTTAATTCCTCTTCTTGTTCACATAATGTGACTTTATGGCCCTTTGCAAGCATTTTTTTCAAATTCCCTTCAAGTGCATGCCACGGGAAACCAGCCATAGGGATAGGGTTCTCTGCTTTTTTGTCCCGACTAGTAAGTGTCAATCCTAATACTTCAGAAACAATAACAGCATCTTCATGGAACATTTCGTAGAAATCACCCATTCTGAAAAACAAGACGGTGTCTGGATTTGCAGATTTTATCTCCATATATTGTTCCATCATATTTCTGCCCATTATCTCACCATTCAGTACAGTCGCGTCAACGCTGGGAACATGTACACCTCGCGGTCGGTTCTTGAGATTGCCTACTAAGTTTGATTTCTATTTACCAAACTCTTCTTTCCCAATTCTCATAAAAGTTCCACCCCATTACACAGAAAATAATCATTGATACAAAGACAAAAGTAATTTCGCCAAGAGCACTTATACTGGATAGTAATGTATTTCTGGAATCTGTATCCACAATTATTTTAGAATCTTGGCCTGCATCGTTAGTTCCATAGAAATAAATTGAATTTCCTGCATTAATTCCTTTTTCAGAAACTATAGATTGTTGACTCGTAAGTTTGTATGTTGAAACACTTTCTTCGCCAGGTTCCAATATACTTACTTGCTCCAAACCATTTTGTGCGGCTAGCCAAACAGTACCACTTTTATCAATTGCAGCAGCAGATGATCCAGCGTTAATTTCGCTCACCGTGTGATCTGAATTAATCACAAGTGTACTTGATGCACCTGCAGCAATTGCTACTTTATCATCTCCCCACTCATCTCCTAATATCATTAGGGAATGCAGCGAAGCTCCAGTTGCTGAATGTAAGACCTGAACTTTAGGAATACCCATTGAAGAATTGCCCCATGCTTCTACCCACGCTTCAACAACAACTTCGCCAGTCGATCCTAGTGTCGGATTGTAACCTAAGTGGCTTTTTAGAGTTCCAATTGCGATTGCATTTCCTCCCGGCGAGATTTCTATTGCATTTAATTCAATATTTTCATCTAATCCAGTTGTAGGTAAAGAAATCGTATCTAGGAAAAAGGAACGTAATACGGGTTCTCCTAATTGGGGCTGTGATATTATGTACCCTGAATCACCACCATCTGATGAAGTGAGATCAACAATTAATTCAGGGGTAATATTGACGGGCCAGTTAATATTGGATTCAGTTACAGTGGTATCTCCTGAGTTCCATTCAAAAATATCTCCACTTTCAGTACCAATTAGCCATTTATCTGAAGAAAAATCCAAGCAAGTCGGTTCCGAGGCAGTTGTTATTTCTTCACCACTTGGGAGTATTTTTAGTATGTAATCGCCTTCCAGTACATATATTCCCAATCCATCTGTACCTGTAGGGTCCCACTCCATGTCTAATAACTGACCTTCAGAATTGTCTATTGAATATGCTTGCCAACCGGGCATATACATTGATTCATTAATTGCGATTGCGCCTACTACTGCAAAAATCACAAAACCTGTAAGTGCAACCCATTGCAAATCATGCTCTTCTTTCAACAAACCTTTCACATAATTTAGGATATCTTGACCCTTATTTGACTGTCCCTGACTCATCCGCTTCGACCCCACACTCGTCAGGCCGTTGAAGTAATTGACCCCTTATTTTGGGTATTTGTTTAAGTGTATCATGACTTGGTGTATTAGCCGGTTTTAGAATCAGCGTTAAATACACTTGCTCAGTGGGCCCGTCCCGGAGTTGATTGAATGGCACGCAAACCTGCGAAGATGTATAGGCGAGTAAAGGGTCCAGCTTTTACGAGAAGGAAGTATATGGGCGGTGTTCCAAACAACAGAATTATGC
>CAYSJV010000023.1:0-22168 GCA_964431435.1 uncultured Candidatus Poseidoniales archaeon | reverse complement strand
AACAAACATCGCTGAAAGATGGGGGCAGAACTAGGACTCATCAAACCAACTACCTTGTACACCCGCCTCTAGTTACCCATGATTAAGAGTGTGCCCCGATGCGTAACGGCCCATTTCATCGTTTCCTCTTGAGCCTGACCCAGCACCGGGGCGTTGTAGACTGCGGGGTTGTCCGTCCTTCATTCATTCGTCTGGCGGGGACCCATTGCGCAGCCTTGTTGCCACATTTTGCACCGTGAATCATTTCTTTCGATTATCACGGCCTTCGATTGTGGCTACCGCGCTGTGGTGTCAACCATCACATCGCCCCCGGCGAAGCGGGCAATCCGGTTGATGTTGCCAGTGCGGCAAAAGTTGCGCCTTACTAATACGCCATAAAACCATCTTATTCGGATTTTAGAGCAATTTACGTTGAGAACTGCTCCTCAAATCAACATGGAACCCTGATAACTTAGATGACAATCTGCTTGCAGCATATCGATTTCCTTGTAATAATTCTACTTCATCAATAATTGGCCATGAAGTAAAAGGTTGTCCCAACCAGCCCAAATATCTGTGAGCCCGACATGGCCTAGGGGGGTAGTTATTTTTTGCACATAATAATGTGTCAAATAAATCCCTGATGTGCATTAAGCCAACATTCTCTCCATCTATCGACAAAATCTGAGATGAAAATTCTAATTTTTCAATAAGAAGGTTAGAGCATCCTGGATGTGGAAGTATATTTGTTCCAGGGCAATAATGTACTTCCCCAGGTGGCCTAAGGATAAGGGCTGTCCAACAGATATTTGCACTCTCAAGCCAATCACGATTTTCATTTGATTCTAAATGTGAGATTAATATTTCTTCAGCTAAAGGTGCCCACCATCTGCTCGGCATACTCATTGTAATTTTCTGCATCATTTCCAAGGGAGGTTCTCTCTTTCTTGATATCCAATCTACGAGATTACCCCAAATTCTTAGTTCATGATTTTCATCTAGAGTGTTTGACCTTTCAATAAATGCAAGGTGCCAATCATCTTCCAATTTACCTTGCTTCTGTAAATGCATTAATGATTCCAAAGCACCCACACAATTTGAAGGTGGATTTTCTAATATTTTTGATATTGCATTTGAGGCTAAATCTTCTCTAAATGAAATCGGAAGCCAATTTAATTCTGAAAGTAGTAATGATACAATCCAAGATGATTCATCTGAAGAAGTAGTATCTATTTTATTTCTAAATTTCAGAGCTATATCTGGATTGTCTTGCAATCTCCTGCTAAATTCTGCCACATAGGGGTTACCTGTTGTAGATCCGTATGAAATTGAAATCCGAGGAAGTGATTCTGTTGGTACAAGTGTTGGTAGCAGTAATTCTAACCAAATTGAAGGTATGGATTCATTAATCCTCTGCCACCTCTTCCAGCGTTCCTGATTTGGAGAAGATATCCATGAAAATAAGGGGTAGTTTGATTCTATGGAGTTGGACCAATATTCATTTCCATTGGGGTAAAATGAACATGAAATGTAGTTAATTAAATCTGGATCTAAATCTAATGGTTGTATATTCCACTCATCGCTTAATTCTATTTTGCTTAAAGTTAAATCGGATTCAATAGTTTTTGAAAAATCAGATAATTCTGTAATTGAATTTGGCATCATCCACCCCTCTGGTAGCATAATTTCAGACATGGGGGATTGTTGCTCTATTTCCAACTGAATCTCCCTTTCTTTATCAATAACTAGACTTACTGAAAGCGGATTTGGATTTTCGTTACCACATAGTAACAATTGAGGTGCTGGCCCATTCCATTTATCTATGATAATTAATCTCAAATTTTCAAGGTTTGAAATTTGCTTTTGTTCATCAGAACTCAGTTGTATTCCTTTTGGAATTTGAATTACTAAGAATTTGCCCTTCACCTCATCTTCGAACCAATCTATGAGTGAAATGATAGATGTTGCATTAAGATATGTTGAATCAATCAGTGCTTTTTCTTTAATATCAAAATCATCAACCCATTTTTGATTCCCCCAATCACGACCAAATCTTTGCCAAGTAGATTGTTGACGGTTTGTTCTTGCCCGTTTTCTCAATCTTGTTTTGAACCCCAATTCACCAAGAAGAAAGTTTAGACGCTTTTCCAATTCTGTTTCACTAAGTCGGGGGTGAGCTCTTCTAATCCAATAAGGCAATACTGAAACAGGGACCTCCATACTTGTATTTCCTAAAAGTTTTGAATCACAAATCGTCAGTGAACCTTCAGATGCTGAATTTAGAAGTATTCCGTGAACCAAACGTCCCTCTATTTGAGCCACTACTGGAGCTTTTGGCCTTAATGAACTTGATTCTGGATGGGGTTTACCTAGAGACCACCCTTTTTTTGCAGAGAGTAAATGAGGGAGGGGGGGGAAAAATTCAGGTTTTATTTCTTCAAACCAATTCCCTACGGATAAATCAAATTCATCATTGTCATCCAATAATTTTGCTCTGAATATTCCAATAGAATTTGGAGTACTCATCCATTCAGTGATCCCAACTTGAGATTCCCCACTATTCGGACCTAATGTTCGTTCCAAATCAGAAAGTGAATACCACCTGGTTTCTTTTTCCCTTAATGAAACCCAACATGAATCTATTATGACCCCTTTGTTTCCACTGGAATTCAGTTGTGTGTCATTATCGAGTGAAGTTGCCCTATTAGGTACTGCCAACATATTACTATGGAGTATTTTGGTGTAAGCAAAAAGAAGATTTGAACCATCTCTAGCCAAAAGGCATCCAGCAGCATTATCTGGTATTCCTTCTGATGTAAATTGAGTTAATCTGGCTAACTCATCACTCTCTAAATAAGCCCTCCCATTGGCAGTTAAACGCTGTAATGCGCCTTTATGACCCTCTGTCAAATCTGATGTTAAATATCCGTCAACCCTTAATTTCTTCATTTCTTTTGAGGCGTGAGGCAATCTCAAACCTACCGCCCTCGCAGCCTGACTTACCGTTCCTCCTCCGTCGGCTAACCAGTCAACCACTCTGCGACGATACCTGCCTCGAATTCGTTTTGGCATCATCTGTATCAGACAAGGCAACAAAGGTCATTAGTTTAATACATATGGTTTGAATTAGGTTAAAATTGTTACATATTGTTACATATTTCCACTGGAATAAGGTAGGTATAACCTTACAAAAAAAAAAGTGGTGTAACTTTTCAACCGTTTCTATCATTTTGATGTAACTAAACTCTAATTCTCGGTGATAAATATTATATGGGCTGCTCTGCTCCTCTGTTATACCGGCGCAAATTAACCACCGCTTCGGGAAATGACTAAGGAGGAAAAAAAATGAAAACAGTACGGATTCGAGAGAAGATAAAGAAGTATTTACTTGACAGACCAAGAAATACTGCAGAAATATTAGAACACATCAACAGTACCATGAGACATGGTACGACTAGCCAACAACTTGGAAATGTACTTTCTAAAGATAAGGACATTGTAAAGGTTGGTTACATCAAAAGAAGTGGTATACTTTCCGGAGGATATGATATTTGTGAATGGGCAACTAGAACTTGGGTTGAAGTAAACTGCCCTGGTTGGAAAGATGGCGATACAGCGATCATAGACTGGAAAAGTGAAATGAAAAATTCGAATTAGAATAAACCATTCACAAATTCCAGTTAATTTAATTAGATTCTATCTAATTTGATTGGAATATATTCATTGCTTCATCTACTGTCGCGTTTTTGCATATGATTGCATGACAAGCGGCAACCATCCTTACTCCTTCATCCGTAGACTTTTGATGTATGTTGCGTCCAGTTGCTGCACCTCTTGCACCAGAGACATTTACTTGATCCCATAACCTTTGAAGAAAATCCCTAGCTGGTAAACTTCCACCGCCTGAACAAATAATTCCTGTAGTGCCTGCGGCCTCAACTGCAATTCCTAATGATTCAGCCCCACCACGTGGATAGTTGACTTTTGTAAAATCAGTTCCAATGCAGCAAGCCACCCCTGCTGCTCCAGAAATCACATCATCTGCTTTTTCATCTTCCACTGCCTTGCCTCGTGGATAAATCCAAGTTACTGCAATTAATCCATTTTCATGTGCTTGCTTAATCAAAGTTGCAGCTTCAGTTAGCATTTCTGCTTCATGTTCACTTCCCAAATAGATTGTATAACCAATACCAACCACATTTATGCCATTATTAATTAATGCAAATACATCATCAACATCCCACATTGCTAAACTAGTGGGATCTCCTTGAGATGCTTTAATCAAATTTGTTTTGCTGTTTAATTTTACTAAGTATGGAATATCTGGGAATTCTCTTGAGTACCTAGAGATCAATCCAAATTGCCCCGCCAAAACTCCAAGTGTTCCTTGAGAATGGGATGTCGAACCAATTTCAAAAAGATGTAGTGGGTTGTTTGAACTCAAAGGTATTGAATTGTTACCGTCATAGAAGTCCGCATTAAGATGCTCTATCTTTTGATCACATGCAAACAGGTTCATTCGTCCTGTTCCACAAGTTGCTGCATTCATATTTTCCACATAAGTTTGAACCATGTCTTCCGGCACATCAGCAGGTATAATGAAGTTATTTTCACCCATATTTTCATCCCTCGTTACCAGTGGCCAATACTAACATGATTTTGAAGCAATCGGAAATTCACCAATATGTTTTCAGGTAGTTAATTCATGATTATTTTCAACAAAATCTATTTTTCCTGATTTTGCATCTATAATTTGACTATATGTTTTTGCTATACCTTCAGATAGTTCTACGCCTGGCAAATAACCGCTACATACACCTGTTGCAACGAAAATTGCATCTTCGCTTTTACACAAATCTTTAGCTTTCCATAATCGGTCTAAATCATCATCCAACATATTCCTTGCCCGAGATATCTCATGCTCATTTCTAAAATGAAGTCGACCTTCGAATACCCCGCCCAATCCAATTAATGCTGTGGCAGCAATTACACCTTCTGGAGCCGCACCAATTCCCATCAATATATCATGAGGGCCTGTTTCTTCTGCCGCCCAGATTGCTGCAGAAATATCACCGTCGCCCATCAAGTGTAAATTTACCCCCAATCCCCTTAATTCCTTGAATAATTCAGAATGCCTAGGTCGATCCAGTGCAACCACATTAACTTCAGATATAGGTTTACTAAGTACAGAAGCCACTTGTTCAATATTCCATTGAACGCCGCCATCCAATGAAATTTCTCCACGCAGTTTCGACCCTCCTGCAATCTTATCCATATAGCAATCAGGTGCATGTAATAATGCACCTCTCGGGGCTGCGGCCAATACTGCAATTGCATTATCACTATCTGTGGCACAATTATTTGTACATTCAAGAGGATCAACTGCTATATCGATACAATCAGCATCAGGAACTCCACACATTGAGCCTAATTTTTCACCAATAAATAGCATTGGTGCTTCGTCTCGCTCACCTTCTCCAATTGCGACTCTTCCATCAAATGGTACTTTATCAAAAGTAGAACGCATGGCTTCTACTGCTGCAGCGTCAGCGGCTTTTCCATCTCCTTTGCCCCTCCAGTAAGCACTTGCTATAGCGGCTTGTTCTGTTGCCTGAAGAAAATATCTTGAGTAATCTCTTGTATCGCCCACGATGACGCTACCACGTTTGGCATTTCAAACAAACGCTTCACAGTTACTGCAAATTTTTATCCCTTCACCTTTTGAAGAACTTCAACATTATGAATAATCGCAGTAGGATATTGCCCCTCTGAATCTTTTTCCATAAATTTGACCATATCAAATACACAAAGAAGTCCAACTGACACACCAGTCAATGCTTCCATTTCAACTCCTGTTTTGTAATGGGCACCTACTACCACTGTACACCTAAGTGAAGAGTCATCCCAGCCCCACTCGACATTACAAGATTCCAATGGGATGGGATGGCAATGTGGAATCAAATTCGGGGTAGACTTTACTGCTTGAATCGCAGCAATAGTAGATGCTTCTAAGACATCTCCTTTTGGGATATTGCCCTCTTTTATCGCTTTGATAGTTGTTGGTTTAAGTTTGAGTAAACCTGTCGCTATTGCAACCCTATTCACTGATGGTTTATCGCCGATATCCACAATCGCATCAACTTTTATTTCATCCATAATAGCACCTATCCTAAACCACCTTTCCAAATTGTTCCATCAATTGTAACTTCTTTTTTCCAGAGTGGCGCTTGAGATTTTAATTCATCTATGACCCAACTACAAGCTGCAAAACCTTCTGCACGGTGAGTTGATGCAACATGAATTGCAACTATCGGTTCTGAAGGGCCAACTATTCCAACTCGGTGGGATATTGCAATGCAATTTGCTGAAAATTTAGATATTGCTTCTTCTGAAATTGAGTGGAGCACTCCCCCCAGTTGTTGCTCCCAAGCATCAAATTCAAGTTGAATAACCTCAACTCCCTCTTCCACATCCCGAGTGATGCCTACAAAAGATACGACGCTACCGCTACCGTGTAAATCTAATTTTTTCCTAAGCAATTCGGGATTTAATTCCCCCTTAGAGATTTCCACAATAATATTTTCACTGGTGACCGATTCCATGCCCAACAGTATACCCCAGACGCTTCACTTTCAAACCAATTGCGCTAAAATGATAAATTATTTATGGCGAATACTTCAAACCATCTTTCGAATTGGCTCTGCTAATGAAATCATCAGAAGATGGTGCAATCAAAATAATGGGTGCCGGACTTTCTGGGCTTGCTGCTGCAATAATATTGGCAAAGGCAGGAAGAGAAGTACACGTTTACGACATAAGAGATGATTCAGGTGCTAGATTTGATGGTGATTTCCAAGGAATTGAAAATTGGACTTCAAATTCAGACTTTTTTGATGAGTTAGAAGAATGGGGAATTGACCCTAAGTCATTCAAATCAACTGCTTTTCACCAAGTTGACTTAGTACATCCAGATGATGTAATTACAAACCCGT
Source organism: uncultured Candidatus Poseidoniales archaeon (assembly GCA_964431435.1). Classification (GTDB taxonomy): domain Archaea; phylum Thermoplasmatota; class Poseidoniia; order Poseidoniales; family Poseidoniaceae; genus CAYSJV01. The sequence continues at coordinate 15,197 of CAYSJV010000023.1, read as the reverse complement.
GGAGTGAAACCGCAGCATTCAGAGTAGTAGAAAGAGGTACAGATAGTCACACAATAGATCAAGGACTCAAAAAGCAAGCGATAGATGCTGGTGCACACCTCCATTACAAAAAACGTGTCAAGCCAGAAGAATGCCACATAATTGCTACTGGTCCAAAAGGTGTTTCAGCTGTAGCTTATGGTGAAATTTTCCATACATCTTATCCAAATCACGTATCAATACAACTTAATGATAAATTAGCGCCGGGTGCATATTCATATCTGATTATAATAGATGGAGTTGGATTGATTTGCACGTGCCTATGGCGTAAACAAAAAAATTCTGAACGATTCTTGAATGAAACTATAGCATGGTATGAAGAACATTATCCTGATTTAGATAGAATTCCCTTCAAGAGAGTAGGAGGGAAGGGTGATTTTACAATTAATCAACTATACAAGGAAAAGGGTACATATTTTGTTGGGGAAGCCGGTGGCCTCCAGGATTTTATGTGGGGCTTTGGTATGAGATACGCGATTACCAGTGGAGTACTAGCTGCTAACGATATTCTTGGCAAATCAAATTATGAGGATGATATAAGAAAAAAACTACTACCTCAAATTAAATCCTCAGTTTCAAATCGGTTTTTGTTGAATCGAATGGGTGATGGTGGATTCAAACGAATTTGTAAGCATTGGATGAAAGATCAAAACAAAAAGGGAGATGGATTATTATTCATGAAATGGGTATATCGCTGGGATCTGTTAAGGAAAGTCGTGTATCATTTATTCGCGAAGTTTATGTTGAAAAAGAATGTATCGAAGGATGGACGTACAATATATCACATGCCATTTCGCAAGGCTTTGAAAAGAGATGTGTGGGAACAAAGTAATTCTGCCGAAGCTGTTGGAAAACAATGGGATGACATACGAAGAACAAAGAAAGGAAAAGTAAGTTTCAGTGAAGATTCTGACGAAATATCCATTCATTCTGAAGAAGAATAATGATTTTTTGAGAATTGTAAGTAATCGTGTGTTTCATAATAAGGACCGGTTTCGGAGGTTACATGGAAGTCGAGGATTTAGTACTGGAACCGATGTCGAATGGACTCGTGAACTACGGTGTCACGGATAATGGAATTGCTGTAATTGAGCTAGCATCTAACTCAGATGGTGAAGCATTAACTGGAGATAAAATGGGACCTAATACATATACCCATGAAATGATGAGAGATATAGATGAAGCAGTCATCTTATCAAGATTTAATGATGATGTCACTGTCATAGTTTTGACTGGACATGGAGAAAAGTTTTTCTCAGCGGGTGCAAGCATTGCTATGCTAAATTCAGTAACTCCTGGATTCAAATATAATTTCTGCCTTCATGCGAATGAAACATTGAGTAGGCTTGAGCAAACTCCTAAATTAGTTATTGCTGCACTAAATGGGCATGCAGTAGGTGGTGGCTTAGAGATTGCAATGGCTGCAGATATCCGTATTGCTAGAAAAGATGGAGGAAGACTTGGCCTTCCAGAAATCAATTTGGGAGTACTTGCAGGAACTGGAGGAACTGCAAGGTTAGCAAGAACCATTGGTAAATCTAGAGCAATGGAAATGATGGTTACTGGAAACTTAATAGATTTTGAATATGGTAAACAAATAGGTTTGTTAAATGATATTTTTGAAGGGAGTGCAATTGAGTTCAGACAACTAGTATTGGATTATGCTGGACAATTTACATTACCATTCAAGGCAACTAAGGCTGTTGGTAACATCAAACGTTCAGTACAAACTGGAACTGAAATACCATTCGAATATCACCTTGCTTTGGAAAGAGAATTACAAGCGGCACTTTTTAACTCAAGTGATGCAAAAGAAGGTATTGCTGCCTATGTTGAAAAGAGAACACCGCGATTTGAAGGTAAATAGTTTCAAAAAATTCTCTTGACAAAATGAATTTGAATCGCTAACCACCATTGATATATATCTTCGATGTGCGAGTAATATGTCAAGTGTTGTTTCTGTAGAAGAAATGCCGATTAAGTTTGAAAATTGGATAGATGATTTTAATGATTGGCAAAAGAGAATTGGGTTTGATTCTGGCTGGCTAGGTGACTACAAATTTGAGATTAAATTTGATTGGGATAGCGCTGGAAACTCAATCGAATTTGGTGATTTTAAAGGACTTCCCAAGTGGAATAGAAGTATGCAAGTACCTCAGCAAGGTATTCGTGATGCGATAATACAAATGATTGCTGTGCAAGGTGATACTGAATTTGCATCAGTAGAACAGCAAAACCACTTACTTGACACAGCTCCCACAGAATATGATCGTAAATCAGCACTCAGAATTATGTGTGAAGAACAAAGACATGGCTGGCAAATGGCCTACATCTTAGTGAAATATTTTGGAGAACAGGGAACAAGAGAAGCATCAAAATTACTTGAAAGAAATGCACAAGATGGTAGTCGATTGCTTGAATCGTTCAACCATCCAATTCCGCATTGGGTTGATTTCTTTTGCTTCACACAATTCATAGATAGAGATGGTAAATATCAATTAAAAATGCTTTCAACTAGTTCATTCAAACCATTAGCTGCTAGCATGGGACCAATGCTCAAAGAAGAATCATTCCACCTTGGAACTGGGGCAAATGGATTACGAAGAATTGTGAAAAAAGGTACAATACCTAATTCTCTTCTTCAAAAATATATCAATAGATGGGCATCTACTGGATTAGATTTGTTTGGCGTTGATGCTTCAACTAGTGCTGAATGGGCCTACGTGTATGGAGTTAAAGGTCGATATGATGAGAGGGAATCTGAACAAAAAGCAGACAGAAAGAAGTTAAATGAGGCGTCACGAATGTTGTATTATAATGAAATATGCAGTGACATGGAGAGGATTTCTGAAGTTCGAGGGGAGGATGAACCTGAATTACGTATACCTGATCACAAATTCAATCGAAGTATAGGTGACTATGCAAACAAACATTATACTGTTGAAGGAGATGAGTGGGATGCGGATACAATGGGTTCCTATGATGAATATTTAGTGAGTGTTTTGCCATCTGATGAAAGTGAAAGAATGTTAGAAGATTTGTTCAAGGAAGAATGGATCCAATACAGAGAGTGGAAGGATTAATTCCTTCAAATGGGGGTGAGTATTTGCAGGCATACGGTCTGCTAAATTTAGACACGGAGGTCGTCAATGAGTTTTACAAGAGGGTCCCCGAGTTGTTCGATAAATGGCATAGTAAGAATTCTCAAAGTTATGAAGAATTGTTGTACCGAATATACAGGCCATACTCCTCAAAAGATCTGGATAAGATCGATAAGTGGATGGGATTTGAAACTAGAAACTGGCCATCTCAAATTGAATTTGAAATAATATTGATGTTAAACGCAATTAGATATCCTGATACATTGCTGTTAAGAAGTATGGATCCAATTGTAGAAAACGAACTAGAACGAATTTCTGCGTATCTACATTTTGTCACGCATGTATATACAATATACGAATCTGCAACATTGAAAGGTCTTGCTAAATTGGGAATAGAAATTCCAGAAACATCAAAACTGGATTGTTTCAACTATGGTGCATATATCACATCAATTGAAATGTTAAAGGAACTTGCTCCGTTTACCTGTTTTTTAGAACACGATGTGCCACGACAAAGATTGTTTCAAGCAGCATTGGCACAATATGGAATTGAATGAGGAAATAGTATGAAGATAAAAGTTGCAATCATTGGTGCAGGAACAATGGGTGCAGGTATCGCCCAAATATGTGCACAATGTGGTTGGGAAACTCACCTTTTTGATGCTTACCCTGAAGGACTAGAGCGTGGTATGAATGCCATTAATGAATTCTGGGATAAAGGAATTGCACGTGGCAAAACCACACCTGAACAGAAAAAAGAATGGGCAACAAATCTCAAAACATTCTCCGACTTGAAAACTGCTGTCAAAGATGTGGATTTGGTGATTGAAGCTGTTCCCGAGATTCTAGAAATTAAAGCGAAAATATTCCATGCACTTTCTTTAGATACAAAAGATGACTGCGTCTTAGCAACGAATACATCTTCACTCTCAATATCAGATATTGCATCAGCTACTAGTAAACCTGAAAATGTGATTGGAATGCACTTTTTCAATCCTGTTCCAATCATGAAATTACTTGAAATCGTGAAGCATGAGTTAGTATCCGAGAAGACTATTTCGTTTGCACAGAAAGTCGCTGAGGAGATGGACAAGACTAGTATATTGGTCAACGATGTTCCTGGATTCGCCACCAGTAGACTTGGAGTTGTGTTAGGTAATGAGGCAATCCGAATGTTGGCAGATGGCGTTGCATCGGCTTCAGACATTGATACTGCGATGAAACTTGGATACAAACATCCTATGGGTCCTCTTGAATTAACTGACTTAATTGGTTTAGATGTTAGGCAGAATATTTTGAATTATCTTGCTGATTCCCTAAATGATGAAAAGTATAGGCCACATCCACTTCTTGATGCATTAGTAACTGAAGGGAGTCTTGGGAAAAAAGTAGGAAAAGGAATCTATGATTGGAATAGTGGAAAAGCAGAAATTAGGAAATTGCCAAAATGGTAATCTAATGAATAGTAAAGTAATTCATCAAATATATGCTGAATTATTAATAAATATCAATTACACAACAAGTTGAAGGCCATGGCAAAAAATAGTAATTCAAACACCAAACCTCCCAAACTTGTTTTGATTGCTGGTGCCACTGGAGTTGGAAAATCTACAGTCTCGATAAATGTGGCTAGAAATTTAAAATTTTCAAGATGTATATCCACTGATGCAATTAGAGAAATTTTACGTACAGTTGAAAATGAAGAAAATTCGAATTTATTTAGAAGTTCATTTTCTAAAGGTGAAACAGGAGACCCTGTTACTGACTGGAAAGATAGTTGTGAACCCCTAGAGAAAGGAATTAAGGCTACAATAGATAGAGCAAGAAGAGAGGGTATCGATCTAATCATAGAAGGGGTTCATATTACTCCCTCAAATGATTTCCTTCGTGATTGGAGAAATGAAGGAGGTATTGCAGTCGGAGTTGTATTACATGTTAGAAACAAAAACACCCATCTTGATTTGATTAAGGAACGTGAAATGAACTCATGGAGAACTGCTAGGAGGTATATTGAATCTTTTGAAAGAATCAGAAAAATACAAGATGGAATATTAGAAGCAGCAATTCCCTATTCATGGGACACTTTAGATTGTACAATTGAAGATGCTGAGGCGAAAGTTGCACATTTATTAGATGTCCAATGGAATCAAAAACAAATGAAATCATAATTAGCATTGGCGAATTATTTCTTAGAACAAAGAGGCAGTTTTGTCTTAGAAACTAGAGGAACATTCAACCGCTTAGACGATTCGCGACCATTCGACAATAATGAAAACCAAGACATTACACGAATATTTCTCTGAAAGGAATTGGGTTATGATGGTTGCATTATTGGGTGCCAGCATCAGTTATATTGGATTATTTGGTTCGTCAATGGAGCCAAATAATACTCAAACATTGAGAATGGTTGCATTGTACATATTTGCAATAACTATTCCTTTCCAAGGAGTCTATTTCATAATTCATTCATATGCGCTTAGATATGCTGGAAAGCTCAATTCTAAGCAATCAAATAAAGTAGAAAGAGTCGGGGATATTTGTAGAACTGTTGGCTATCTTTCAGTTTTAGGTTTTGCATTCATACTCCTAGACATAAGTTTAGGGTTAGGCATGTCATTTATTCTAGCCGGAATAACGTGTGTCCTGATGGTTAGAATTACTTGGAACTTACCTACTGATTAGTGATTTACTCATTCATATCTACCGTTGCAGAAATTTGTGTGAGATATCTTGCAGAACCGCCTATACCCAATTCTCCACTAATTGTATAGATTCCAGAATTATTACTATATTGGAGTTCTAATAACATTACTTCAACATCCCTAAGTTCACCATGCTTCAACAAATCTTCCTGTACCGAATACATTGATTGTTCAACTGAAGCATCCCAACTCATACCTGCATCTCGAAGAAGATATGAACGATTTTCTAGTGCTGGTTGAAAATTCCTTTCCACTTCTTTAGAGGTTTCATATACGGAATCGGATCCTAGGTCATACGGGTCTCCTAAACCTGCCATTTGAACACCATATACCGACATTGATAGTAATGACATCAATAAAACAAGACCAGTTGCCAGCAACATCTGAGCACTTTCAGAATCTAAATGAGAACTTATTTCTTTCATCAAGCACCACCTCCTTTGTACCATACATTAAGAGTGATTGTCCACATTTCCCCAGAATCTTGTAACAGCATGTGAATTGCAACAGTTCTACCAATAGGTTCACCACCTGAACCAAATTGGTTTGAAGAAGCGCCATTCATTGCTAACCAACAATTACCATCCATTGGTGTTGGCAATGACTCTAAAACAAGGTTGCACGCCTGATCATTTTGCCTTTCAGAAAGTAATTCGCCCAATCTTGATTCATGGTCATTGGAATCGAGGGGACTCTCACTAATGCCCATTCTAAGAGCATCTTGTCCGCCCATCTCAAGACCTCCATCTAATGAAATAGATGCTGAATCAGGAACATCAATTTGTATCAAAAAAATCGCTGACATAAAAAATAACCAAAACAAAGTTAACATCTCAAAAATATGTACCTGTGCATCAACACGTTCTATTGAAGTATGTTCATGCATCCGCATCACCTCAAATGGGTATATATCCTAATGATGGCTTCAACCCTTCATCTAATGGTACTCCAATCAGGTCTGGTGTAAATGTAATAAAGTTGAATGCAACTAGTGACAACAATATCATCATACCTGCATGTTTCATACCATTGCTAAATCTTCCAGTTGCCATCAAACCTGCCATGGCTCCATTTCCTAATGCCTGCATAGTCACCCCATAATAAAATACGGTAAGGAAGAAAATCGGATCTATCGATCTGATTTGCATGTTTCCAATTTGGGCATCACTTGAACCACTGCTACCTGCATTTGAACCGGCAATAGCGGGAATAAACAACTTTGAAAGTACAACAATTACCGCTAGGAAAACCATGAATGATACCCAAATAACGGCAATATATGATGCAATCGCCCTTGCCCTTTCACCTTCTAAAAATTTAATTTCTCTACTATCATTTGCTGCTGTGACAAGAATATCTGAAATTTTTCCACCTGCCTTATTTGCTTCGCTGATAAGTGAAATTGCTCTTTTGACAAGAGGTGTTCCTACTCGACGTGAAAACATAAACAACACATCCTCAAATGCAATTCCCCAACTAATTTGGTTTGCCATTTTCTTTACCTCGTGATTCAATGCACCATATTCAGAAGTTGCAAGTGTCTGTACAGCAAGAGACATAGAAAGACCTCCCTTCCAATATTCCGCAAGGTCTCTTAGGAAATCAGGGAACTTTTCTTCCATTGAATTTATTTTTCTTTGCACACGATCCCAATACAGTGATGCAGGGAAAAACATCATAAACATACCAAAACCGAAGAAGTTCAAGAAAATCGCAGGCCTTAAGGGTGACATTCCATCTGTAATTATTAATTCGGGACCAATCCACTGTGACTTATTATTCATATTCTCTGGAATGCCGTCATATGAAAGCACTGTGATACTAAAATCAAACTGGAAATTGGGGTTTGTTTGTAGAGAAGATGGTGGTGTTCCAGGAATTACTCTGAATGTATATTCACCTGGTTCTGCATGAGGTACATCGATATTACAAGAGCCTGCGCTTTCTCCTGCAGTACCAGTGTGAGCCCAAGTTTCACCCAATGATTCGCCATCTTTCCAAATACTAACTTCATATGTTAAACTTCCAAAATCATCTGATGATGCATCACAATCAACCATCATCCGTTGATCGGGATGTGGCATACCTTGGAGTTGACTAACGGACATACCGGGCACAACAAACGTCTTTGCTTTACCATCCAGTCCCGTCCAAGTTTCTTCAGATGCCCACGTTCTTTCTCTTGGTTTATCAGTTAGAATATCACACGACTCATTGTCTGCATAAGAAGGAATTAACATACCGTCGAAACCTTGTGAGCCCGACATTGAACAATACATATTTACAAACATTGGGTTTTCATTTTGAGTTGGTACAAAACTTGAATTGGTGAACCAAAAACCCAAACATAAAATCCCAATCAGCACTGAAACTGTAGATATTTGATAAAGGCGGCTGACTGTTTTATCATCTTTGGGAAGATCAAGTTCTACCTTGATTTTTTTCTTCGATGCCCTACGTCTAGCCATTTCAAATACCTCACATTTTTTGCTCGCTGCTCATTAACCAAACTAATGAAGAATAAGCAATATGAATAAGTGGTAATAATCCTAATACAATCGCATAAAGCATACCTTCACTCATCTGACTACCGGAGCCACTAACCCAGAACATAATTACTAACATAACTATCAAGAAAAGTGGCATTGCTACTGCAACTACAACATATGACTCAGCAAGCATTGCTAATGTTTCTAAAAACACATTCAATCTCGTCCGGTTTTCTCTCATGTAATGCTCTGCTCTATTCAGAAAATACATCTTCAAATTTCCACCAGAAGTTAATGTACCAACCATTCCTTGAAAGAATTCGGTCAACCAAGGGGATGCTGCTCTATCAACCGATAATTTTAGCGCAGTAATCAAATCAAAGCCGAGTAAGGTAACATCCCGATAAATCAATCCGGCATCCTCTGCAATATCTCCATACAAGTGGCCATTTACAGCAAGTGATCTGAAAATCTTCTGAGGTGTTGCATTTGCAGCTGACATTGCTGCAGTATATGATGCAGCATATGGAATAAACTTCTCAAGATTTTGTGAACGCTTTGTAGCAATACGTTTGGCAGTACCATTGAAATATTTGTATGCTAAAAATGGTAAGACGAGTAAACCAAACACAGGAATTGCAATTTCAAGCATTGGTGGGAATACTTTGGATTTATAGTGTGGGCATGCATTTCCGGGAAGAGTGTAATCAATTTTATCTTCATTCCAATATTCCCAGTCAATACATGGATCTACCGACATCGGATCTTGTTGCATCTCATATAATGCAATAACCCCTATTTTTGGAATGAAAAACAATGCAGTTAAACCAATGAATACAAAGAATGAAAGGAATGTTGCCATCACATTTGATGCCATATAAACTTCAGGCATAAGTCGTATATGTGCTTTATCTAGACTTGATCTTAGTTCGGGGTTATCTCTAGACCTTTTTCTTAAAAGTCTACCTAATATACGGTGACAAAATTTCTGCCATGCTGTAAGTTCCACTTTGGCACCTCAATAATTATCCTAAATTAGCCCGTCCACTCTAGCCATCACCTGCTCAGGACGAACATAATATTCGGTAATTATTTGTGCTACTTGATCTGATTTTCTAATATCATTCAACACCATCCAATCCAGAATTCTCTTGCGTGTCCTTAGCTCTTGGCGCATCTCATCTTGAGAATAATTTATCTTCACCATTATTTTCTCTAAAACATATGATTTACCACTGAATTTGAAATCATCCGAGGATGGGTCCCATCTAAACACTTCATTGGTAATTACCTCCATTGAATTGGGATCAATTCCAACAATTTCCACAATTTGCTTAGTTCTTCGTACACGTTTTCCATTAATTCTAGTCTGAATTTGAATAACGCAAGCCTCTAGAGCAGGTAACAACACTCTTGGAATATCAATAGGTTTATTCTCTAATCTGTGAACTAGGGAGGGGACTGAGTCTGCGTGAACTGTAGAATAAGCACAGTGTCCTGTAGCCATTGCTTGGAATAGAACATAAGCTTCTACACCACGAATCTCCCCTACAATGATGTACTCTGGACGCTCTCTGAGTGCCGCTTTTAGCAACTCGAACTCACCAATCTCTCCTTCTGAGCTTTCTCCACCAAAACCTTGACGGGTTAATCCTGGTATCCAGTTAGGATGTGGAATGTTTATTTCTCTTGTTGATTCAATACTAACAATTTTCATTTGCCATGGAATGAATAAACTCATCGCATTCAGAGTGGTAGTTTTACCTGATGCGGTACCTCCTACAAACAACATCGAAACACCCTGTTGGAACCCAATCCAAAGATATGCAACCATCAAACTGGTCATAGTTCTAAATGCCACTATATCACAAGGTGAAAACGGATCTTCTCTAAAGCGCCTAATACAAAATGTAGAACCCTTTGTGGATATTTCGTGCCCTAATTTCATCACAATACGTGAACCATCCATTAAAGTTGCATCAAGCAGAGGCTCCGCAACAGAAATATGCTTACCACAACGTTGTGCCAACTTAATCACATAAGCTTCTAACTCTTCATCTGTATCCCAAGTAATTGTAGTTTCTACAGATTCAAATTTTCTATGATAGGCAAAAATAGGTATACCAGTTCCATCAAGTGATACGTCCTCAACATTAGGGTCGTTCATCAAAACATCCATTTTCCCATACCCAATAAGATCCCTCTTCAAGTAGTAAAATAATTTGGATTTGGATTTCTTGTTAATCTTCATTCCATATGATTTGATTATTTTATCCATTGATGTTCTTAGATATGCTGATGCATCTGCATCAATATCATCAATACTAGCTGTTAAGCTTTTCACAAATATGTCCATTAATTCCTTGCGATATTGATCTTCTTTCTTGGACAATGGGGGCTCTATTACTTGGTAAATAATATTCAATGTTCGACGATCACGAACTATCCTTGCAAAGGCATGTGGAGGCGCAACGGGATACTTGTCCATTTCCTCAAAATTTTGCCTTGCTTGAGCCGCTTTTCCATCCCGACGACGCCGGGGTTTTCCTCGTCCTTTCTTTCTCGCCACGCGCACCACACTGTCGAAGTCATTGTTAACACCCTTGGGGTCACCTTTAACATTTAGTTATGAAATGACCAAAAACGGGCAACATAAGGAAAAAATGTGGTGTGTCGAAATAATTTTTTGTATAAAGATGATTATTGAACTTTTAACCATTCCATTACTTCTGATTCAAATGTTTGAATATCAGAATTATTTGCTATTTGAATTTCAGATATAGATAGTAATTTACCGAGGCCCCATGACTCCTCTCGCCTATCACGCTCATTGAATGCGGCTCTATCACCGTCGTCCCCCCTGCCTCTAATTTTTATACGGTTCCACCTAACTTCAACATCACATTCTACTGCTAAAATTTTAAATTGATCCGCCCATAAATTTTTGAAAATATCATATTCTGCAATTCCCCTTATACCCTCTATGATAATCAGTGCATTATCTGCCATTATTGATTCAACACGAGGGGCTAAACGTTCAGCAATTACTCCGTCCCCGAATTTTGCCCTCAGATCAATTGCTACCTTACCAACATTTTCGGGTGTTTCATCCAAACCTCTATTGCTCAACTCTTCGCGAACTAAATCCCCCATTGACAAAATAGGGATGTTGTATTTTTCCATTATTCGACTAAATTCACCTTTACCTGAGCCAGGCATACCACATACCGCTATCACTGAAATTGTCATCGGTTTCAGTTTGATGATACACTTCTTACAAATGAATTAAGTGTATGAATATCAAGTATCAAAGGTTGATTTGCCCCATTTGCGTTCTAGTAGGCGCAGCAGTCCCCAACCTAAAGCAAACAAAATTGCAGAAATAGTTGCTATACCGCCGAATCCAGTTTTTACACTGGCTAATTCTTCATTAGAAACGGCAGTTCTGTTTGCGTCTAAACCTTCAGAGACAATAGCTTGCCCCCAATTTTGCATTATTGCAATATCACCTTGAGTGAAAGACAGTAGAAATAGTAGCAATAATGGAATAACTGTTGCTATCCAAAACCAAAACATAATTGATGCATCAAAAATTGCTTTATTGGGTCTAAGTCCCATTAAAAAAGCAGTTAGTGCTACAATGTAAACACTATTGGCAAGCATAACAAGTAGTGCTGCAGGTAGGCTCCACCATGCACCTAAATTCCATGCCATCAATATTAAAAATAACAAAGATATCCAAGTTGTCACCAAAAAATATACCATCACTTTAGCACGAATAACCTCGGGTACGGTTGTAGGAAGTGCATTGTAATGTGCATTAGAATCAATTGCTGTAATCCATGAATAATAATTAAAACCAAAAAATCCCAAAAAGGGAGCATAGGTAAGAAGATTAACAGGTATAGGGTATTCAGTAAAATCCACTAGCCATGCCAGAAGTAATAGAACTGCGAGTGGGATTGAGTATGATACTGCCATCTTTTTTACAGCACCACTTCTTATCAATTCGAGCAATTCCTTTGATACAAGTAATCTCATTTTTTTGTTGCGGATAAAACCTAAACGTTCGTAAATAGGATGGAAAAGTGTTTGCTTTTCAATCGATATCTGCTCAAAATCAGAACCAACTAGGTGCGCCCCTGAAACTGCAAAAATGATACTAATACCAACTCCAAGTGGGATGAAATAAAGTGAATGAGTTAGATGCCATGAAAGTCCAATAATTAGTAATTCTAATGAAATTATATCTAATGCAAAGATCATAATACCAACAATTGCCATTAAAGGTACTAATTTAGAATAAAGTCCTCCTCTAGTCCAGAGTGCTGAACCAAAAAACGAAACAGCCAAACCTTGTGACATAGTTAGTATCATTGCAATTAGTATAGTGAATAAGCTAGTATATTTGAGTGGGTTATTCAATCCAGCATAAGGTGAAAAAATGATACCTAAAAAAATTCCAACTATTACTGGAATCATGACTAACAAAACATAAAACGTTACTTCCTTAACATAATATGCAAAGTAATTTGTTGATTGCTTTAGTGGTTGAAGGCTAGGTGCTGCCAGTAAATAATTCAATCCAGAGGCACGTTGAGATGTCAATATTTTTCCAAGAAAGGCAAAGGATCCCATGCCCAAACTAAATACAAATAGTGGAAGATGCAATGCTATTTTCATTTCTGACCAAGAAAACGCCCTACCTTCTTCAACTGCATTAATTGTATCTGGAACTCCTTCACCAACTAAGAAAGGAAAACCCATTGCGAGAATCATTGAGAATAACGAAACTAAAGCAGGGAAAAGTAGGACATTTCTTTTTCTTGCAAAATCAACATTCTGTCTCCATTCTTCCTTTACCATCATTCTACAAGTAGTCCAAAAGGATCCTATTATCCCAGGTGCACCATACAAATTATGACTTAGACTGGAAGAACCTAATTTTTTATCATCATTAACAATTAATTCAAAATCATCAGGCCATTCCCTACTGACAATTTTGCTTACACCCATCCGCCTATTCCTCCTCACTAGGAATAGATGATTCCGCCATTAATTCTGCACTTTCAATAGAGTGCCCCACTAAGCGAATAAAAATGTCCTCAAGTGTTTCATCATCGTGCTCCCTGAGGGATTGCATAGAATCGCTTGCAAGTACTACTCCTTTGTCTATTATTGCAATTCTTGTACACAATTTTTCAGCAACTTCTAGTACATGACTACACATGAAAATCGTCCCTCCTTCAGAAACATGGTTTAGAAGCCACTCCCTGCATTTCCTTTGATAAATTGGATCAAGGTTGGCGAAAGGTTCATCCAAAAACAATAATTTTGGTTTGTGAATAAAGGCACTTGCCAACATAACTTTTTGACGTTGTCCCTTTGACAAATCCTTACACATGTTATTCTTTTTATCCATTATTCCAAACCAGTCTAACCATTCTAAAACATGAGATTCCCAATCATCAATATTTCTTAGTTTGCATACAAATTCTAGAAATTCATATGGTGTAAGGTATGATGGTGGAGATTCTGATTCTGGAACTATGCCGATATTTGCTTTCAATTTTTGAGGTTGTTTTGACGTATTTATCCCCAATACTTCAACTGAGCCAATTGAAGGATTTAATTGTCCAGTTAAAAGCCTCACAAATGTAGATTTGCCAGCACCATTTGGTCCAAAAACCCCAAAAAATTCTCCGGAATATACCCGCACATTTAGGGGTTGTAAAGCAACAAAGTCTCCAAACCTTTTACCTAAATCTGAAGCAACCACTAATGGTTTATTTTCTTCGCTTTCCGACATGAAAGTACCAGCCTATTCACTAATTTCGTCCTTCAAATCTGAAAGCTTTTCTTGACTGGGTAATGGAGGTAGGGGCAATGGTGGTAAATCCCCCAACGGTGGTAAATCCCCTAATGGGGGAAGCCCTGCGAAATCTAATTCAGGGAGCCCCTGCTTTTCAATGGCCTCGAAACCACTATCTAACGGCAATCTTACCTTGAGTACACTTCCTTCATCAATTCTTACAAAAACTGAACCATAAGGGTGGCCTGGTGAAACTTTTTCAGGTTCGGTAATAATATTCAGACCATGCCCTTGCTTGGAAAGAAGACTGATCATATCCTCTCGGTCGTCTTGCTCATCCCACATTTTTGCAGTGCTAGCCCTTATTTCTGCCATTTGCCCTCTTCTACGTTCTTCGATTCTTTTCCTGATAGTTTGATGTCTTTCTGCTCTATCTGAAACAAATTTTTCAATATTTGCTTCTTCAAGTGAGTCTGCATCTGCCTCAATAACATATTCTTGAGCTGTATGAAATTCTGATTCTTCTGTAACAACTTCTACTACATCATCATTATTTTCAACATTTTCTTCTGAGTCAGAATCATCTTCTGAAGATGTATCAACTCCTTCTTGTTCTGCCAACTTGGCTAATTTTCTATCGCGCAAAGAGGCGCCGTCTTCAACTCCTTTTGTAACTGGCTCTGGAATTTCATTTTCATCTTCCTCGAAAGATGATTCAACAACTTCAGAGGATGATTTAGTTGAGTAACTAACTCGCTTTTTATTCCGTCTTTTTTTATTACTTGGAATAAACAAAAATAATGCAAGAAGGAATAGAATCGCGCCCATTGACATGTATTGAGTAGTTTCATCCATTTGCCCTGCCAACAAGAAATATGCTGCTGTGACACCAATAAGCATCAAGAACAGAATTATCTTCTTCATTCTTCGCACCTAGTTTAGGGACAGGTCGGCATGCTTTGACATTGCCGCTTAATAGTATGAATTTATTTATTAGATTAAAGCAAGGTTACAACTGTTCCAACAAATGACTCAAAGCTCTTCTTCGATGGCT
>CAYSJV010000022.1:0-22269 GCA_964431435.1 uncultured Candidatus Poseidoniales archaeon | reverse complement strand
GTCCCTAAGACTCTCGACTCGCATGGCTTAATCGAACTCCAATAGCGGTCGCCTCCGGCAGGATCAACCGGATTTCCTGGAATGGAAATTCCTTTAATCCCTAGGAGTATTTACTCTATATGTGATAATCGCTTGACTGATTTTATTTTGATTTGACAGGATTGCACTCGTATTGTTTGCTTCTTACACTTCCAATATCGTACAATATCACCTACCTGGCCGCAACGCAATGTCGCGACCGCTTCGCCTCGGCTCACATTGTATAGATGAGGTTGTTCATCGCCGAATGGCTCGAACCTCAACGCCTTTTTACAACGCGAGCGAGCAAGCCAAATTAAGCCCCTATATCAACATAGTGGGATTTGCAGCATACTCAAACGGTGCACTGCTCTAACACTTGGAGCAATTAAAATGCTCATTCTGCACCAAAGAATTGTCTTAGCATTGGATGCATTTCCATCGCCTGTTCCTTTTGTATTTGCTCATATGTACGTAATATTATACCTACGGCTAGCAAAAGACCTGTACCTGTTGCATTACCTACCGTTCCTAGCAAATCAGCTCCTGCAGCAAGTAAACCTACAAATGCCCCTGAAAACAAGGTGACGGGGGGTATGTACCGCATCAGAATTTTTTCCAATACGAGAGGATTCTTTCTGAAACCGGGAATTTGCATACCCGTTCTTTCAATTTGTTTGGCAACATCCTTTGCGCCCATATTTGTTGTTTCGATCCAAAATTTAGCAAATACCATCGAACCTAAAGTCATCACAGTAACATAGGTTACAACATGTATCATAATCTGCAGCAGAGAGTGTCCGTAGACATCTTGCTCTTGCTGATTCAAGAGTGGGATTAACCAATCGCCAACACCTCCTACCATAGAAGTGTACCAAGCAAAACCATCACTCGGAGTACTCGACCCAGGTTCATATGTTCCTATCCATTCAGAAATACTCCAAGCCCCATCGCTACCGAGTATCGGAACAGTAGAAAAGGTGGGATGTGCCCAAAACAATAAGGAAAACATATTGATGTTTGCAAGCAATGCTGCCATCAAAATTACTGGAATATTAGATGCATATACAAGTCTGATTGGATACTTTCCTCTATGTCCTCTAACTTTACCGTGAGTTAATGGTAACTCGAGTTTACTAGATTCTGCATATGCAACAATAAGGAAAACAATAACACTAGAAGCTAATGCCACTAATGGATTTACATGCGTAAGCAACATAACTTCAAATCCATTTTGAGAGACTAATTCTGCATTCGTAGCAGTCCTAAGCATATAGAATACCATAGGTAACGCACCCGCCGGAGGATTTGCAAAACTGTAATCACCTTCTCCAACTGGTAATGGTGAGAGTGTACCCACAAACGTGGATTGTGCAACCCCTGCAGCAATGAATAGAGAAATACCTGAACCAATTCCCCACTTGGAAACTAATTCATCTAACAAGAATACCAAATATGATCCTGCAAATAACTGAGCTACAATAATAAAATTCGCCCATCCTTCACCTATCTGTGAAATTAGAATAGGATCTGCATCTAAAAAGCCATACGTTTGTGGAATTGATTCTATTGGAATCATCACTAAAACGACTATCTTTTGAATACCTTGGTACATCTGTTTGTCTTCACTATCTTGTAAATCTAAGTTGATAATCTTCGCACCAGCAAAAAGTTGCATTATGATTGAACCTGTAACAATTGGTCCAATACCCAAGTGCATTATTGAACCAGATGCACCAGCCATTATTGCTCTAAAACCGGAGAATATATCTAATGCAGAACCAGACATCCCCCAGATTAGTACATTAGTCATTGCAAAATAAATAATCAATACAAAAGTAGTCGTCCAAAGTTTTTGATTAAATCTTACATGTCCCTCTGGTTTGGTAATGGAAGGATAAACATCTACCATTCTCTTGAGAGCATAAAGTCGACTGCTTTCCTCTCCTCTATAGATTAAACAAGTCAATGTAAGTGCTGCTACCAGCCCCATCAAAGCTACTCCAACAAATAGCCATCCTACTGCCTCTGAATCATAAATACAGTATACAAAAATACCTGCAATCATCAGACTATATCCAAAGAATTTGCCATACTTTCCGATGAAAGGTATACTCTTGACTGATTGAGGTAAATCCTTCATCAAACAAGCCATTACATAAGCTACATAGAATACTGAGAATATGATTCCGTAAAACGCACGGTCATACGCTAATGCAGTTGTTGCTGCATCTCCAAAAAGCACATCTCTTTGCCAGTAAAATAGGAGGCCCCAATAAAGTGATGCCATTAAAGCAACAGCCCAAGGAATTGGCCTCTTCATATAAATCACCTAATTACGAGGACTACTCTTCCTCCCAATCTCCATCATCGTCATCCCATTCTTCATCATCCGATAGTTCGACTTTACCGCCAGCAGATTCTACTTTCTCTATGGCTTTAGATGATGCACTCTCAACTGTAACATTAATTGCTCTACTAATCCTTCCTGAACCTAATAATTTGTCAATTCCTAATTCTTTTAGATTTATATCATTTGAATCTCCAGCCAGATTATTAAGATCGCTTACATTACAACATACATCCACTGTTCTGATTGAGGCATGGCGGCTAAAACCGTATCTACCCCAATGATTTGGCATATATTTGACTCTGAGCATAACCTTGTGTTTGTTTATTCCAGCAAGACCTCTTCCGCCTCTCTTTCCTGCCCCACGACCGGCTTTCTTTCCACGGCCATGCGTCCTGTTTCGACCTCTGAATTTATTTGTCCTAGATACCATATTATCACCCTAAAGCATTCTTTCAACTAAAGCCTCAATCTCACTACCTCTCGGTCCTAATGCTCCTCCAATTACAAAAGAGCGTTTTATGCCCCCCCATCCTTTAGTTCCTCTAGGTGGGTGTAATCTGAAGACTCTTTTCAAAGAATCCATATCTTTGACTTCTGCTTTACCAGATGCTATCGCTTTTGCAAAGTCATCAATATTTTTGAAATCAGTAGAACTTGAAACATCACTATCTGTAACAGGATTATCCCCTACAAGTCTGCCTCTCTGCTTAATCAGGTTAGAAATGAATTCAGAAGTCACTTCACCCCAAGTGATGTAATCCTTAGCCTTATGCAACATACCTTCTAATTCTGGTCTTTGTGGTACGATTACTGCATGATTCACTTTAGTAAGGTTAAGGTGGTGCATAGTTTCACGTATTGAGCGTGTTACACCCACATTTGAGCGAACTCTGACAACTAACCAACTCATTTGAAAACCCTCCCTGAAATTATGAAATGTTCGTGCCTCTGTGAAATTGAAATCTTGGCTAGGTTAATCATTTCAAGTGCATTGAAAGTAGCTTGTGCATAGTTAAGAGTGGTACGTGTTTGCCCTTTTGATCTGCTCCAGATATCTGTAATTCCTGCTAATTCCAATACACGTCTTCCTACCGGACCTACTACCAAACCTTTACCCGCAGGAGCAGGCATAAGCGTCAATCTTGTTGAGCCTGAACTTCCTACTACTTTGAAAGGAATACTTGTGCCAGGTCCTGTACCTGATTCCCAACTTCCATTCCCTCTTTGAATTTGAATAAGATTTAATTTTGCACTTGCAATTGCCTTTTGTATCGCAATAGCTACTTCTTTGGCTTTACCTGTACTTAATCCAACAATACCATCTCTATTTCCTACACATGCCATTACATTAAAACGAACTCTACGGCCACTATCTGTCATTCTTTGTACCATATTTACATTTATGATGTCATCTGTAAGTTCAGGAAGAAGTGCATCTACAATTTGTACTTCCCTTATTGGTAAACCTGTTGCCACTGCTTGTTCGAAAGTTATTATTTGTCCTGAAAGTACTAATCTTCCTAATCTTGTCTGTGGCTCCCAATCTTTCAAAGCAAGAATGTGATCTCCTAAACGCTTTCTTCCACCTTCGCCTTCCGGTTCTTCAACAACTAATTCACCATAGGCCATAGCAATACCTGGTGCGATTTTCCTGGTTTCTTCAGCGTCTGTATTCTCTGTTTGATTTTCATCGCTCATTTCTTACTACCTCCTATCTTTTTAATTATTTTTTCAACAGATTTCGCAATAGATTTGTTAATGTGTTCACCGTTGATTCTTTCTTCAGAAGGTAATACGGATTCATCGTGTGGTATATTCAAACCTGCGTCAGTCATACCTTTCAATGCTGCAAAGTTTCTAGAACCGCTTGATGCTGACGATAGGCCTATGTCTAAAACCGCTTCATTGCATCCTAATTCAACAGCCTTGCTCCCCATCAAATATCCAATAACATAAGATGCAGGTATCGATTTATTTGATGCTGTTTCAGGCCATCCCAGTGCTGCTATGCTTTTACCTGAACAACTTAGCAATACCTTATCTCCAGCCACATCATATTTGACTAATTGACATGTGACTTGAGTATTAGAAATTCTCACAACAGCTCGGTGTTGCCCACTTTTTAATAACTTCAGACGTCTTCTATAATCGGTCTCTCCTGTCCTTCTTCGACGATATCTCAGTCTACCTTTAGATTTTATTCGAGTCATTTCCCATCTCCTCCTTCATTAATTGATATTCCATCTAGTTCCATATTTGATTTCATGTGAGCTGCACTTCTGTAACTTCCACCCTTTGCTTTGCGGTAATAGTATCGATATTTATCTGCAGTGAGTTGCCCATCATCCCGCATCTCCTTCAAAACTCTCCTTTGAGTGCGGATGGTTTTCATCCACCTATTTTTTCTTGGATTTCGAGAATTTGCTGAGCCTGATCTTTTTCCATGACCTTTTCTCCGACCTTTTGCACGTTGTTCTGCTATTTTTCTTGCTCGTGATCTGCTAGTACCTTTAATTGCCTTCAGAGTAATATATTCCATCTCAATGAATTCTCTAATGTCTTCCTTTTGCACAGCACCTGCAATTTCATCAATCCTATCAGGATCAATCCACACACGATTAACGCCAACTAAACGTCCTTCTTTCTGTGAAAATATTTGTGCTGCCATTTTCTTTTGATTTGTTATCTGCATCAGACACCCCTCCTACGATTTAAGATACGTATACCCAGTTCATCTGCCCTCTCATGTATCAGTTCTCTCTTTCTAGAGCCGACTGTGCGCCCAATTCTTGCAGCTTCTTTATCTGGATCTATTTCTTCCAAATCATTTGTATTGAATACCATTACTTCTTTGAAACCACTTGAGTGTAATCCTCTTGCAGTTGAAACTTTACCGTGACCTATCCTTACTCTTGAACTACGATATTTCAGATTCATTCTTTGTTTATTTTGAATTCCTTTTGGTCTTCTCCAACCACTTTTTGATAGTCTCTTGTATCTAAACCATTCAGAACGCCTGAATGATGGTTGTGATTTCTTTTGAGCGGCCCTCATATTGAGTGCACTAGATATTTCCTCAGTCAAAACAGGTTTCTGCCTTGCAACGTGGAGTTCCTCTTCTTCTTCATCCCACTCTTCATCATCATCTTCATACTCAAAATCGTCATCATCATCATCATTGTCATCTGTGGTTTCTAATTCTTCATTAGGTTCTTCATCTAATTCTTCAATTGATTCTTCAGCCTCAACTGGACTTCCTGAGTCACCCTCATCTTGCAATCTCTCAATCAATGCTGATTTATTTCCACTTAAAGGTAGACCTTTTTCTCTTAGAATATCTTTCAATTCTGCTACAGTCATATTTTCTAAATCATCAGACATCTAATCACCTCAAACTTTCTCCACAAGATATATTCCATCTTGAAATACCCTTCTATCTCTATTTTTTACGGAACATGAGCGTTCTATGTTTGCAACTGTTTGCCCAACGTTTTCCTTATCTATTCCTGTAACTATTACATCTGATTTGCCTTTAATTTCGACATCTACGCCTTCAAGAATTTGTGCTCTGCGTGGGACTTTTTCTCCAAAGTAGTTAGTCACTACTAATTCATTGCCTTCTCTTTTCAATGACATTGGGAAATGAGAATATACTACTTTCATTTTGTAAGTAAATCCGTCGGATACACCTTTATTCATATTTCTGATATGTGCAGCCCAAGTACCTGCTAGAGCTTTTTCTGCTCTGCGTGGGAGAGAGCACCTTACAGTAAGTCCCCCTCCATCTTTGAATAGTTCTACTCTACCATCCACGAATTCCCGTGAAAGTGAACCTTTTGGCCCATTAATCATTAATGTTCCATCATTAATTTCAGCGCTCACGCCTTCTGAAAGAACTATTGAATGTATTACTTGATCTAGTTTAACCATTATTTCACTCCCTTCATATCAATTCTAATTAGTAAATATATGCGATTAATCGCCCTCCGATTCTTGAATCCTTAGCCTCTTGATGATTCATAACTCCCTTATTGGTAGATATAATCAATAGACCAAAGTCTTGTGCAGGTAGATACCTTGATTCAAATTTCTCAAAGTCCTTTCTTCCAATTGAATACCGAGGTTTTACAACTCCACAGCGATTTATAGAACCACTTAGTTTAATCGAATATGAACCTCCTCTTCCGTCTTCAACCCTATCAAATTCGCCAACATATCCTGATTTCTGCATTATTGTTAATACTGAACCAAGTAATTTGCTAGCAGGACTGACTAAAACGTCACGCGCACCTGCTTGCTCTGCGTTGTATATCTTAATTAGGGCGTCATTTAATGGGTCAAACTGCATACATCATCATCTCCTTTCATGAAAATTTCTTAAATCCTATTTCGGGTGCTATATCCCTAAAGCATTGCCGACAAAGTCTGAGACCATATCTTCGTATTAGTCCACGTCTACGTCCACAACGTCTACATCCTACACTTCTACCAATGTTTTCTCCATGATCTCTCGCCATATTTATTCCTCCAATATCTTTACACCATATGTGTCTTCAAAGAATGTTTTTGATTCAGTAGGTGTAACTCGGTGGTTCTGTCCAACCTTCCTACTTCTTCTCCTTCTACGTGATACCCTATGTCCTGGACGCTCAACTACTACATTGATGTCCATTCCAAATATACCAATTTCAGGATCATATTTTTGATCTGGGAAATCTGTATAATCAGAAATACCGAATGATAAATTACCTTGCGCATCAAAATTCCAAGAAGGTATTGAGTTTTCCCTAACCCAAAATGCGTCAGTAAGGAATTTTTTGATTACTTCTCTATCTCTCATTGTGACTTTACAACCAATTGGTGCGCCGATTCTTACTTTTAGATCTCTATTTTGAATTTTACCTAGTGTTCTGATTGGTTTCAATCCGGTGAGTACACCTAGAACTTTCTCAGCTAGTCCTAATCTCTGACCACCTTCACCTACGCCAATATTGACTGTAACTTTCGTAATTTGGGGATTTCGCATATTACTTTCGCTCATTGTAAATTCACCTCCGGAAGTGGAGTATCTTTACTTACAACAAAGACATTGTCTGAAACCGTACCAAAGCCTTCTGTGAAAAGTACTTCATTTGGCATAGTGGTTCTCTTAACAAGATGTTCGCTGATATTAGCAATTTCTCCAATATGTGATCCACCAATTAAGTATGCCTTTGAGCCTTCAGAGAATTCTAAATGACTTTTTATTTCCTGAGATGGAATTAACATTTTAAGAGTGTCTCCTGTTGAATAACTGCCCTTTTTGATTATGATATTTCTGCCATCATGTAAATTTAATTGTATCTTACCACCCTTTATTGTAGTTTTATTTTCAATACGGCAAATTTTCCAATTCGCGTCTTTCTTTGATATTCTTCGATACCTTAATTTCCCATTAGTATCTAGAACACAACGGTAATTTTCTTCTCCAACTGTTAGTACATCCATAATACCAACACCTCTCCTAGGATCCGTTACTACCTTGCCATCAACCATGACCTGTCGCAAGTGAAGCATTCTTCGCACCTCTCTAGCATTACGTGCATGATTCAATACATCTCGAAGTATTACTGTTAAAGGCATACACATTTCCAATGAATGTGCTCCAGGCCTTGGTCTTGTAACCCATATTGTTGTCTTCCTAGGTAATGCCCAACTTCTTGGCATTGCTAATCTTTTCAAATGACTTGAACTCATTTATCTTCACCTCTATTCAATAATTTCTTAATCCTAACTGGGTCACTTTCATCTAATTTTGTAACTACTACATTTGATACATGTATTGGGTATGCAACCTCTTTATTATCTGCTTTTGAATTAGTTACACCTTCGATTGTTATCTTACCATTTGACGAATCAATACCGATTACTTTTGCTTCCACACCTGCTCTTCCACGCTTATCTTTGTGTCTCTTACCTTTAGATGGTGTTCCGAAATCTCCACGTTGAACTTCTACGGTATCTCCAACTCTAACAGTTACAGATCTAATTCCTGCGAATTTTTCATCTTTAGTTGCTAAGCGTGCCCTAATATTCTTTCTTGCAGTATGCATAGAACTATTGAATGCCCTTAGTCTCTGCTTATTTGGATTTTTAGTACTCACATTAACACCTCAAATTATTTGTTTTGCAGTCGACGCAATTCTAGGCCATCTTTCTGCAGCTTCCCTAGCTACTGGTCCTTTTATGTCAGAACCCTGTACTTCACCTTTCATATTAGTTAACACAACAGCATTATCTGAAAATTGTACCCAGGTGCCATCTACACGCCTGAATGGTCTTTTCTGCCTAATAATCACGCCAATATACATCTGACGTCTTGTTTCAGGAGTACCTCTCTTGACACTTACCTTTACCATATCGCCAACACCTGCGGCTGGGTATCTTCGTAAGGTACCACCTATTTTGTAAACTGAAATCAATTGTACTACTTTTGCACCCGTATTATCTGCACATTCTAATTTTGCAGAAGTTGGTAAACCTCTAGTGACTCTACCTGATATACCTTGCATTAGTTAGAACCCCCTTCAACTACGCAGAATGAAACCGTTTTCGAGATAGGTCTACATTCCATTATCTTCACTTTATCGCCAATGTTTAATTCTCCAACACAACTTGGCAAATGTGCAGAAATTCTACCGGTTCTTTTCTCATATCGTTCAAACTTCTCAACATAGCGCACTCTTTCTCTAGTTACAACTACTGTCTTTAGCATCCCTACTTTGTCAACTATGCCTTCGAAAACTTGCCCTCTTAATCTTAATGAACCAAAAAATGGACAATTTTCATCTCCATCCCATTCTCCTGTTGGAGGGTTTACATCAATTCCAATATCTTTCATATTTTCCACCCCTTAAATTTGTAATTAATCCTGTCTTCTGGTTTTTTATTCATTATTCTGCCATCAATTATTTTGCTTTGATTGATTTTGAAAAATATTTCTTGCTTTGGTAATTCGATTGTTTTTCCATTTTCTTGAACTGAAACCATTCTTCTTGATTCATCAATTACAACTCCCGTTCTACCAACATAAGATGGATCGGGTGACGCTGTGACCTCAATTTTTTGTCCTATCCACGGCATATTTCTCACATCCATTTATCTCACCTCAACACTATATCCATTCTTTTTTAGAACTTCAGCAGCTTTCTTTTTATGATCTCCTTGGAGTTCGATAGTTCGATCTTTAACAGTTCCACCTGCAGCACATTTTGCCTTAAGAGTCTTAGCTAACTTGTTTATATCAATAGCAGAATCATCTATTCCTTCTACAATAGTTACCAATTTACCATACCTCCTTCTCGCTACAGATATCAACGCTCTTTGTTGTTCTTTTGCTATCTCCTGACATATACATAACTCCATTGGTAAACTACATCCACTACAAATTGCATCCATCTAAAAACTACTCCTTTCCCTCATTTCTGATTGTCGCTTTCAATCTAGCAATAGAATGTCTGGTCGCCTTGAAAGCACCCATATTGGAAGGTGAACCTCCCATTGACTTCTCTGCACGCAATTGTAGCATCTCTTCTTCTAATTCCTTAAGTCTGCTTAACCTAGCCTCTGATGAGAGACTGTTGATTTCTCTTTGAGTTAAGTGGCTCATTCAACCGCCTCCTCTTCTGCAACTGCTTCTTCTGCAGGTGCTTCTTCAGTTGGTGCCTCTTCTACAACTGCTTCTTCAACAGGTGCTTCTTCTGCTGGTGATGAATCATCTTCACTCACTTCAAGAATCTCATCTCCTACTTCCTCTCTAGTCAAAATCATAACTTCATGAGGTAAACGTGCACCTTTCTTCATTATTGCAACTGTACAACCAATTGTACCTAATTTTTTGTTTGCTACTGCATATCCACGATCCATGAGTTGAATTGATGTTTCACCACAATACTTCACATGCCCGGCAATAAATTTCTGAGTTCTATGTCTAGCACCAGTGATTTTACCATTTAGAATTACAATTACTCCTTTAGCGCCTGCTTCCATGATATTAACCACAGTACTGTGCCCGGCACGTCTGAAATACCACCCTCTTTCTAAGAATCCTGCTAATTTCTGTGCCATTATTTGTGCGTTTAATCTAGGTTCTTCTACCTCTGAAACTTCCAATTTAGGATTTTCAAGTTTAAATTCTAAGTTTAATCTTTTTTGTAGTTGAGAAATAATTACTCCTTTTCTCCCAATTACGATTCCAGGTCTTTCTGCAGTTAGCATGACTTTTGTACCCATGGGTGTTCTTTGGATATTGATTCCTCCAAAACCAGCTCTTTGAGTGTTTTCCATGAGGAATTCTTTGACTAAATGCCTCTCAACATTCCTATCAATTATTTTCCGAATCGTACTTTTATTTCCTGCCATAATTATACCTCACTAAAATTCGTCTTCTTCTCCTTCAAAGTCAAAGTCTTCTAAGAAAATCTCGAGATTAACTCTGTGATGATTACTTGGTGTTGCTCTACCCCTAGCTCTAGGGATCCATCCTCTTTTGATTACTCCTCTGCTTGCTGCACAATGAGTAATGAACATATCCATTGGTTCTACATCATCGAATCTGTGTCTGGCGTTTTCGACAGCACTATTTATGAGTTTGATAAATTCTTTTGCAGCCTTAACTGGATATCTTCCTGGACCTAATTTACCTCTTCTATGGCCCACTTTCCCAGGTCCATTCCTATTTCTAAATTTATTTCCGCTTCCTTTTCTGTAAGGTACTGCTTTTGCTTTGTTTTTTACTCTTGGATTTTCATTTTCAATTTTTATTACATCTTCGAGGAATTCCAGTGCATCTCCTGCACTCATCCATTTCATTGAGTCACCAGTACCTTTAGGCCTGAGATTTCTAGCAACCTCAAAGCAATGTTTTGCATGTACATCAAGATCAACTGCTCTAGCTGAGGCGAGCCTCGTACCAACTTTTGGCTGCAGATATTCAGAATATCCCTTTTGAGCATTGTTTAAATTTCGACTCATACTTCATACCTCATTTTAATGCAACGTGTTTCGATGATTTTGTAGCTCCAACACCAGGACCACTATGTGTAACTGAACGACGTGTCATTGAAAACTCGCCGAAATAATGACCAATCATCTCTGGTTTGATTTCAATTGGTACATACTGTCTACCATTGTAGATTGCAATAGTTGAACCTACAAATGTAGGTAATATCAGCATATCTCTACACTGTGTCCTAATTGTTTTCCCATTTGATTGCTCGATTCTTAATCTCAAGCGTTCATTCTCTCTAGTTAGTCCTCTAGACAATTTTCTTCTAGCCCTAGATGGTAGAGTTCCACGAATGTCCTCTTCATCATCTGAAATAAGTGGCATTGATTTTAATTCGTCAAGTGTATAACCTCTGTAAGTATACTCTTTCTTTCTTCTCTGAGCAATTTTACTCTTTAACTTTCGAGTTTTCCTTCTTGCTGCTTTGGGTGTCATGAACCTCTTCTTTCTTTTTGCCATTCAAATCACCTCACTTTTTCTTACCCTTGCCCCTTCCAGTTCTGCTAGGGGCTATATGTCCAACCTTTGCACCAGGTGGAGTATTTCTTGCAACACTGTTCGGTCCATGGACCGCCTGATGATTTCCACCACCATGAGGGTGATCAACAGGGTTCATTTTTACACCACTGACAGTAGGATATTGTTTTCCTCTTGCTTTTGCTCTATAATGTGCACTTCCTGCTTTAACTAATGGTTTTTCACTTCTACCGTGTCCGCCTAATACACCTATAGTTGCCCTACAAGATGCTGGTAAATCCTTTGATTTACCACTTGGGAGTCTAATTCTAATTTTTTCACCGATTTTACCTTCTACTACTGCTGAGTTTCCACCGCTTCTTACTAACTTTCCACCATCTCCTGGGCGAATTTCTACATTACTAATTGCAGTACCTTCAGGAATTTCTGCAAGTATAGTGATATTCCCTGGTTTGACTGAAACATTAGCGCCTATTGCCACAGAACTGCCTATTGAAATTCCATCAGTTGCTACAATCAAAGTTTCAACACCGCTTTCTGTCTTTATTTTTGCTAAAGGTGCTGTGTGAATCGGGCTGTGTATTATTTCTAATACCTCTGCAAATTCACCTTCAACTCTAGGAATCTTGCTTGCTCCAGGGAACCTATGGCTACTAACCTTAAATCGAGGGCTAGAACCCTTCCTTTGAGATCTTGTTCTTTTACCCATTTCATCAACCTACCTAGAGTGCTCCTAATTTCAATGATGCTTCTTCAGCATCTGAACCTTCAGCCAATTTAACACTTGCATGCTTTCCAACTTTTGTGATTCGAGTATTTACACGCTCTACCTTTACATCAAACAAAACTTCTACTGCATGAGCAATGTCCTTCTTCGTTGCTGTCTTGTGAACTACAAATTCTAATCTATTGCGATTATCTCCTTCTACACTACGCCTAGCTTCCATTGATTTCTCAGTAACCCAGGGTCTGATTATTAATTTGTATGGATCCATATTCATCATCTCCTTATTGTAGTACCTTAATTGCCTCACTAGTAAATACTGTCAAACGACCAGGATCTCCTCCTGGTGCTAAATCTTCTGCACACAAATCTTTTGCAGAAACTACATCTACACCAGGCAAATTCCTTGCTGCACTAGATAGACCATCTTTTTGTGAAACCACTAAAAGCATCGATTTAGGCGTTTTGTACCTTCTACCACGCATTTTTCCTTTGCCTGCTCTTATTTTTCTGCCATTCTTCGCACGTTGTAAATCAGTTCCTAATCCTAATTCTTGCATTATTGCGAAAAACTTGCGTGTTCCACAAGATAAACTGAATGTTTCGAAATCAATTTCCGTATCTCCGTCATCCGTAGATTCAGTATACTTCCCTAATACAATTGGGTATTCGTCTACATCATCTACAAGATGTCCTCTGGATTTTACTCTTTCAATATCTGCTGATGCAGATAGTGCACTATCTCTAGCGATCGATTTTTCTTTTGAATTAGCCTTTGAGGACCAATCTTTCTCTACTTTTGGCCCATGAGCTCTACGACCACCGCGTGTTCTAGGATCTTCTGCACCACGACTCATACCAGTAATACGCATGATTCTAGCGACACCTGTTCCTTTACCATGCCATTCCACACTGTGCTTCATACCTGACATTGGTCTTTTCTTACCTCTGTGCTTTCTTGAACCATATGCTTGTCTCCTATTTGCACGTGAAGATTTGACAATCTGATTAATCAAATCAGGTCTAAATGATGAATTGAATGAATCTGGTAGTGATATCGACTTGCCCTTTGCCACATCAATTTCATAAGTTTCCTGTAATTTTCCGGCCTCAACTTCATTTTGTGAGACATTGTTAACTACATTCATTACCTTGACTTTCATTATTATACCCCCTGCTTGCTAGATGTTGAAACATAAGTTATCTCAATTGGATGTACATTCTTTCTTGGACGCACTGCACCTCTAAATCTCACAATCCTTTTTGCGGGACCCGGTACACTTCCTTCAATTATGACATAATCATTTCTTACTTCTCCATAGTGCAAAAATCCACCTGATGGAGTAATCTCATCATCTTCAGGATTTGATATTTTCAAAATTCTTTTGTTAAATTCTGTTCTTTGGTGGTAACCTGTTTGTCCACCCTGTCTAATTGATTTACGAACCCATCGGGTACCGAAATCACCCATGTTACCGTGCTGTCTCCTTCTTTTGCTGTTTTTATGTGAAAGTAATTTACCGCCAAATCTCTTAATTACACCTTGCCAACCATAGCCTTTGGTAATTCCTACAACATCGACTTGATCTCCTTCATCGAATATATCATTCATTGACATCTCTTCACCGAGATTACCGTATGCCCATTCTAACTGGCTGGAGATATCTCCTCCAGAAAGACCGAGTTCCATTATTTCAGGAGTTTTCGAAGGTACTGAATCGACAGATGATGGTTGCGTACACGCAATAACTCTAACTTCTACTAGATTTGATTCACCCATCAACTCCTTCCTCTTATCTTGATCGTGATTTTTACGTAGTGGTACACGTCCGCCTCTTTTCTTTTTACCCTCACGAGGGAAAAGTCCCAATTTTTCATAATTCTCTAAAGTTTCATTATCTGCCCATACTTCTCCTGATGTTTGCTTACCATAACTGGTCATAACATATCCTCTAACTCCTAGGATAACCATTGGAGGGATTTCTACAATTGTAACTGGGCGACGTACTTCTAAACCCCTACTGGGTGAATTAGGATTTGTATCTGTCATCAAAATATGAGTCATACCGGCTTTCCAACCTGCAAATCCCTGTATCTTAATGTCAGTTGGAGATTCTGAAGTCCACGACTTAACGCGACCAAAATGTCTTCTAGCCCTCTTACGAGGACTAAAGGCCATACTACCACGGCGAGGGTGACTTCTTTTTCCCATTCGGATTCCTCCAGTTTACCAGACTAGGTCTGGGCTCTTTTGGTTAATGAAAAACCGTGACGCAGTGCCTCATTGGCCACAAATGAGCCGGGAGGTTAGTGGGTTCAGTTGATTGCCCTGAGCGTCTGGTTATTCACCAATTAAGCAGGTCGCCGACTTGCCCCCCCTATATGAGCAGTTCGGTATACTCAACCCCCATAGGGGGTGACCACCAATTCAATAATAGTGCAAAATAATGTAAGAATCCTTTTGAGCCGCCCCTTCAAGCCAGTGTGGTGACTCGTTACATATCGCACCCATTAATTGCGAAAAAAAGGCTAGAGGCGAGGGCATATCAACTGATTGCTGCAAAAGTAGCACTCACTTCATCCACACTAATTGTTCTTCCAACAGGTACCGGAAAAACTGCAATAGAGTTTTTCGTAATTGCTGAAACCCTTAGAAACTCTGAAAAAATGGTCATAATGGTAGCACCTACTGTCCCACTTGTTTCACAGCATTTGGCAGATGCCAAGGAATTACTACTTCTACCTGATGAAAATATTGTGGCATTGACTGGGAAAATTATTCCATCTAAAAGAGAAAATTACTATAAAAATTCAAGGCTAGTTATTGCCACACCTCAGGTCATCAGAAATGATATGCAAAGTGGACTAATTTTATCATCAAATATTGGGCTAATCGTGTTTGATGAAGCACACCATGCAGTGGGTAACAATGCAATGCCTGAAGTTGGTGATTATTATCGAGAACATTCTGTAAACCACCTTGTTTTAGCAGCTACAGCCTCTCCAGGATCAAGTGAAGGGCAAATCACAGAAGTGTGTGAAAGACTAGGTGTTGAGCAGATTTTTTCAATGAGCAAAGAAGATCCTCTTTTAGCACCATATGTTGGTGGCATGAAAATAAATGACGTGAAAATAAACGTCCCTGATAAAATTTATGAGATTTCAAGACCACTAAAAGAGTGGATGGCAGAATCAATTGAATCACTCAAAAAGATGGGTTTGCATACTTTCCCTAGCGGAAATGTAACTGCAAAAACATTGGAGCAAGCAAGAAAAAGAGTGCAAATTTCTATTTCAAGAGGAGTGAAATCTGCTTACAGAGCCTCGAGTATTGTAGCAGATTGTCAAAGAGCAGTGAATTTGATTTCTGCTTTAGAATCACAAGGTATAGGTGCAGCAAGGGAATATTTAGAACGATCAATCAATAAATTACAAACAGACAAAAGAAAATCTGCATTTATTTCAAGCCAAATTGTAAAAAATACATATTCAACAATAAAAAATATGAAAGAAATCCATCCAAAAATGGATGAAGTACTAAGATTAGTACTCGAACAACTTCATTCTAACCGCGAGAGTAGAGTCATTGTTTTTGCACACTACAGAGATACTGTAGCAGAAATATCAAACATTTTTTCAAAAAATGATTTGATTTCCCATGCACAATTTGTTGGACAATCTTCCAAACTTGGCAAAGAAGGAATGAGTCAGAAGGAGCAATTAAAAATATTAAATGATTTTAAAAATGGGACATTAAACGTCATTATAGCTACATCTGTAGGTGAAGAAGGATTAGATGTACCCTCTGCAGATCGAGTGATATTCTATGAACCAGTCGCAAGTGAAATCAGGACAATACAGAGAAGAGGAAGAACTGCTAGAAATAGAGAAGGAGAAGTGTTCATTCTAGTTGCAACAAATACTAGAGATGAAGGAACAAGATACGCATCTAAGGCTAGAGAAAACAAAATGAGGAAATTACTAAAAAGGGTTAGTAAGCAAAGAAAGTTATCCTTAGATTATAATCGAATAAACCCATTTGAAAACATGTGTGTCAATGAAAATGGAACTGACATTAGTATCGAAGATTTTATTGAAATGGAAAAAATAGAAGTTGATAAATTGGTTGAAAATAAGGAAGAAGAAACAATAGAAAATAAAGAATTAAAAACTGCGGAAATACAAAATGAAGAATATATAGAACAAACAAATGAGGGTCTAAATCCAGATCATCTGAGACCCAGTGGGCAAGCCAGTTTAAATCAGTTTATGGACGATGGAGATGAATATTCAAATCCGATATTGGATGGGACTAAAAAATAAGTTAGTGATTTCTTACTAAGCACCAATTAACATTGCTCTTGTTCTCAAAAGAGCAAATCTATCCACATAATGCCCCAATGCGTATGCCACTAATTCAGTCAGATGAATTACTGGAAGATTTGTATCCTTACCAGATACTTTAGATGAAAGCACTTGATATGTATCTAAACATGAATGTGACAATGTGCAGGCGCTGGCCATCAATTGCGCACCTTCCTGCTTCGCATCAGAAAGAACATTTGCTGTCATTTTCATAGCTACTTTCTCTTGTGTAAGTAAACTTGGATATCCAACACTCTGTGTGCGTGAATCATAATTTATTGCTTTACCACCTAATGCTTCAATTAATGTTTCAAAATAAGCGGGAGTCCATGGATCATCATTGCCGCATGCACCTATTTTTTGCATATTTGATCCGTAATATCCAGCCACTGAAAGACCTAACTCATTTACAACGCTATCCTGAATCTTTTCCACACCAACTTCATCAATCAATATATGTAGTAAATGAAATACTTCAACATTGCCTTCAAACTTTAACCCGGTAGTGCTGAAAAGTGTTTTATTCACATTTTCTCTTAGTTCTGCATCATCCCTTAGCAGTACTAAATCATCATGAAGTGTGCCCTTACTTGTTGCACAAGGCGTTATGATATCTAGACCTAATTCTTCTGCCAATGCAAATGTTCTCGCATTCAGCGTTAATTGAACCATTTTATTCGCCTGTTTTATGATACCTGCACCACAACTGGTTGCACCTTTCAATTCAACAAGATTAATTCCCAATGATCTGCACAGCGGAATCATTGTATCTTCAACTTCAGCCGCACTACCGCGTGAAACATTTCCTGGAAAATATGCATATTTTTTCGCCATTATAACACACCTAAAACCTATTATCTAATTCATTGAAAATTGCTGCAACTTCGTGATGATTGTGTACACGTGTGTTGAACATCTTTGGCATCTTACCGATACCTGCTGGTGCTGTAACCATTCCTTGCAAGCCTCTAAGTACTGGACCACCAGTTCTTGTAAACCCTAATATCATCCTTGCAGATACACCTTTGAAAGCGTTTGACAACAAACCAATTGGACCAAGTACTTGTCTATACAGTGTTGTTTCATTTACATTACCTGACCATTTGACTGACCTTGCAAACCATTTTATGTGCCTACCTGACCTTCCCGCAAATTTATTTGCGGACAATAATTTACCTCTCGAATCAATTATTGATTCTGCAGCTAGATTGCAATCTCCTCCATATCTCGAAACACTGGATGTATCTGTTTCCGACCAAGACCCACCATCATCTTGCAGTACTTTTAGCATATTTTCTATACTTGAAGATGAAGACCGTGGATCGTTTATTCTTGTCCACAAATGATGAACCAATGCAGGTCCAATGTAATTTGAATTAAATGGTACTGTGTTAGATGAAGAATGAACAAGTATTGGACTGTTCAGATCATACATTGTATGTAGTCTATTTGCTTCCCCTATGGTGAGGGACCCAATCGTAACACCTTGATTTGTTTTATTTGCGGGCCTAGTTGCTGCACTCATCCAAGGGGCCACAGAATTCCTGTGATTGTCATAAGATGTTGTTGAAACTATCAAGTCCTTTACAACTTCAAAACCTGGCAATGGCTCTATTGTAATGCTAACTTCTCCATTGTTTCCTGAAAAATCTCCTAAAATCGCGTCTTGGGCTAACACTACCTTTCCATTTACCAATACCCCTGACAAAGGTCCTTCACTCCTAAAAGACAAACTTCCATCTTGAGTTGACTTTATTTCGTCTAATAATGAATATATGCTGGCGTTACTCATCATACTACAATCATATGTATCCCAACCTGTTGTTGCTTTTACAGGGTTATATCTGAATATTCGAATGTTTGCACTGAGTTGATTTCCGCTCAAATCAGCTAAAATTGAATCCCCTGAAGTTGATTTATCACTTACCACTGTCAACGATAATAATGATTCTACTAATTCTTCTTGGAATACTCCTTCCTCATTTACTGCTGCAATACGTGGAAGTACTTTTTCCACCCAACTAGTAAACGCATCATCGAATTCAACATCACAATCTACCCTATCACTCAATCTATTTGCACCAAGTTGTTCAAGCCTTTGATCCCAATCTATACCTGATTGACAAAAGAATTCATAACTTGTGTCTCCTAGTGCAAGTACTGAAAAATTAGTGACTGAAAGTTTGGTACTGGATGCTTGAGCTTGTTGCCAAAGAACTTCAGCATTATCTGGCATATCCCCCTCCCCCCATGTACTACAGATAATTAGTAATCTCTTAACACCAGCCAACTCTTCTATAGAATAATCTTCCATGTCAACAACTCTTGGGTTCAAGCCAAAAATAGCGGCTTTCTTTGCTGTATCATGAGCCAAGCCCTCTGAGTTTCCAGACTGTGAACCAAATAGAATTAGTAAATCTCTTTCTCCTTGCATTAAAGCATCCAATTCTTCAGAATTCCCAGAAACTGCAGTGGATATTTCTGCAGCTGCTACTTCTTGTACTGCTGAATCTGTTTCATCCGACTCTTGTACTGCTTCTGATTCTCCTCCAACATTCGCAATTGCCGGCATTGCCACGTCAATCCACTTTTTGAAATCATCATCAAAGTCTAAATCACAATCTACTCGATTAGCAATTCTCTTTGCCCCTAATTGCTCTAACCTTTCATCCCAATCTATTCCTGATTGACAAAAGAAGGTATAACTTGAATCTCCTAATGATAGTACTGAAAAGTATGTATTCTCCATTCTAGGGGCGTCATCACTACTAGCAGACTCCCACAACTCTTCTGCATTCTCAGGCATATCTCCTTCACCCCAAGTGCTGCAAATGATCAGTATCCTCTCTGTATTTGAGAGTGATTCCATAGTACATTCATCCATTCCCAAGACTTTCGCATCTAATCCATGCTCAGCGGCAATCTTAGCTGCACTATGCGCTAAATCTTCTGAATTACCAGATTGAGTTCCAAAAAGTATGCTCACTGATTTAGCCATGATATTGCCTCCAATTGCCAAAACACCGTCTGGGTATTAGTGGCCAAGAATTATAATCTATTGAACATAACGGGACTGTCAGGTATTTTGCTTATCAAATTACATCATACCAGGCATTCCGCCCATACCTTCCATTCCATCCATTGAATCGCCCATATTAACCGATTTTGAAGATATCACATCATCTATTCTAAGTATCATCACTGCTGTTTCAGTCGCTGATTGTATTGCTTGCTCTACAACTCTAAGAGGTTCTAGCACATTTGCTTCCTTCATGTCCATAACTCCACCTTCTTGTACATTTACTCCACAGTTAACTAGACCTTCTGCGTGTGCTTTTCTTAATGCTATGATTGTATTTACAGGATCTAACCCTGCATTTTCTGCAAGAGTACGTGGAATTACTTCTAGTGCTCCAGCAAATGCTTCTATTGCCATCTGCTCCCTGCCTCCAATACTTTCAGCAAAATTGCGTAAATCTCTTGACAATGCTGCCAATACACTACCACCACCTGTGAGTACTGCTCCATCTTCCCAAGCAACACTTACAACTCCTGCTGCATCATCAAATGCTCTTCTGATTTCATCAACCACATGCTCAGTTCCTCCTCTAAGAAGTACACTTACACTTTTGGCGTTTTCACACCCTGTTATGAAAATCATATCGCTATCTCCAATTTTCTTTTCCTCTACGATAGATGATTCTCCTAATTCATTGCTAGATAAATCGTCCAAATTAGTGACAACTGTGCCACCTGTTGCTTTTGAAAGGGCCTCCATATCACTTTTCTTGGCCCTTCTGACTGCAAATATGCCTGCTTTAGACATGTAATGTTGTGCCAAGTCATCAATTCCTTTTTGACATACAACCACATTTGCACCTGAAGATTGAATCTTTTCTACTAATCCACGCAAATATGATTCTTCTTCTTGCAAGAAAGTAGCTAATTGATTTGGATCTGTGATTTGTATTTTAGCATCAACTTCTGTTTTCTTAACTTCTATTGCAGAGTTGATTAAGGCAATCTTCGCGTCATTTACTTTCCTTGGCATTCCTGAATGAACTCTTTCTTTGTCTAAAATTATACCATCAATAAGACTTGAATCTCTAATAGAACCACCCTGTTTTTTCTGTACCTTAATATCGTCTAAATCAACGGTTCTTGTCCCATCTTCCTCTAACCCAATGGCAAGAACTGCTGAAACACAGATATCGGCCAAAAATTCCCTAACACTACTTGCACTTTTTCCAGTAAGTGCTGTCTTCGCTACTTCTGTCAGCACATTTGTTTCTCCATCAACTGAAATGCTATGCTCAGAAAGTGTTCCTGATGCTTTGTCTGCTGCTAATCTGAAACCTTCGCAGATAACAGTAGGATGAACGTTTTGATCTATCAAATCCTCACTTCTCTTTAACAATTCACCAGCAATAACTACTGCCGAGGTTGTTCCATCAAAACAATGCTGCTCCTGTGTTTTTGCAACTTCGATAATCATCTTTGCAGCTGGGTGATCAATGTCCATTTCTTTCAATATGGTTGCCCCATCATTTGTAATGACTACATCTCCCATAGAATCTACTAACATCTTATCCATGCCCTTAGGGCCTAATGTACTCCTAACTGCATCTGCAACCTCTTTTGCTGCTGCAATATTGTTGCTTTGTGCAGTCTTTCCGCGTGTTCGTGTTGTTCCTTCTTTCAAAATAAATATGGGAGGTTGTCCGCCTGTATACATTCTTATCACTCCTGTTGAAATTGATTACCCGTTTCGCTTCGCCGATACAGAAGACCTCTTTAACCAAATCGAATTGAAAAATCTGGTATTATAGCATACCTCTTTCTTTCAAATATTGTTCTCCATAATGAGTCCATTGCTCCATTGTCCATCCATCAGGCAATCCCGTTTCAGGTAAAGGCGGGCCTCCAGACTGAGTTTGTGGCGCAGGTTCGGGTGTGGCAGGCGCGGGTGTATCTTGGAATACAGGTGGGCTTGAAGATGGAACTTCAATCGCTGGGGGGCTTGAATCTGGCACTTTTGCTGTTGCGGGCATAATTCCCACGTCACCCAATAATTCACTTGCAGATGGAACATAATCTGATTCGGACTGCCCGTATCTTGATTCGACATTTCCTTCATATCCCATTCCAAGATCGAATTCATCTTCTTCATCTCCACTTTTCAATACCCTAACCAAGACAAATATTAATCCCGCAAATATCAAACCTAAAACTGAGATTGTGGAGATATCCCAAATCAATCCGACCAAACCTGAGGATTCAGCCCCA
>CAYSJV010000021.1:0-22602 GCA_964431435.1 uncultured Candidatus Poseidoniales archaeon | reverse complement strand
TAGGTATGAAGGTGTAGATTTCTACAATATCGAATCACAATTAACTGAAGAAGAAGTCATGATAAGAGACATGGTTCGAGATTGGGTTTCGGATGAAGTAATTCCAAATATTGAACACGCATGCAGAGATGGTATTTTCCCAGATAAATGGAGGGTGGCTCTTGGTGAAATGGGAGTTTTAGGAGCGCCACTTGAAGGATATGGGTGTCCTGGACTCTCTTATGTGGCATATGGATTAATTTGTCAGGAATTAGAAAGAGGAGATTCAGGCTTACGTTCTTTTGCTAGTGTGCAAGGTTCACTCGCTATGTATCCCATTTGGGATTTTGGTAGTGAAGAACAGAAAAACCATTATCTTCCTAAAATGGCATCAGGAGAGTGGGTCGGTTGTTTTGGATTAACAGAACCAGATTATGGAAGTAATCCCGGTGATATGATTACTAGAGCAACTGATGAAGGAGATTATTATTTGTTAAATGGAGCAAAGATGTGGATTACAAATGGCACTATTGCTGATGTGGCAGTAGTTTGGGCTAAATTGGATGGAGTAATTAGAGGATTTATTGTTGAAAAAGGAGATGAAGGTTTTTCAGCTCCGGAAATGACTGGAAAACATTCCTTGAAGGCAAGTGTAACTAGTGAACTCGTCTTTCAAGACTGCAAAATCCCGAAGGATAGGATTTTACCGGGCGTCGAAGGTCTAAGAGGGCCTTTTTCTTGTTTAAATAATGCAAGATATGGTATCTCATGGGGTGCAGTAGGTGCAGCTCAGGCGTGTTTTCATTCTGCAAAGGAGTATGCTCTCAGTAGAATTCAATTTAGTCACCCCATTGCTTCATATCAATTAGTTCAAAATAAATTGGCATGGATGCTAAGAGAAATTACAAAAGGACAATTATTGGCATTAGATCTCGGAAAGAAGAAAGATGATGGCAGTTGGATTCCCGAACATATCAGTCTTGCAAAAATGAATAATGTAGATATGGCTCTAGAAATTGCACGCATGGCAAGAGATATTCATGGAGCCAATGGAATATTGGATGAATATTGTATTATGCGCCACATGGCAAATCTAGAATCAGTAAAAACATATGAAGGAACTCATGATATTCATAATTTGATTTTGGGGCGCTGGATAACCGGTATTCAGGCATTTACCCGTGAGAAATAATAATTTATCAATTACTAACTTTCATAGAGGGGTTTCATTTCCCATTGGTTGAGTTGAACTGTATGGTCGAAATTGCAGTGCTAATTAAACAGGTCCCAGACACAAGTGCAAAAATTGAAGTTCGTGACGGCAGAGTAGATTTATCAAGTGTAAAATGGATTACAAGTCCATACGATGAATTCGCAATTGAAGCCGCTTTACAACATAAGGAAGCAAATGGAGGTACAATCACTGCTGTAACTTTAGGTCCTGAATCTTGTGATAAAGCACTAAAAGATGCTAAAGCACTTGGAGTTGACAATTTGTTAAGAGTTTGGAGTGATAGTTGGGGCTATATGGATAGTAATGCCATACAATCAATATTAGCACAAGTACTTGCAAATCTCAATGTTAATGCAATCTATTGTGGGAAAGCTGCTGCAGATACAGGCGCAGGATCTACTGGACCAGGAATAGCACAGAGATTAGGTTGGCCATCTGTTGCAAATATTGTGGGAATTAAATTCGATAATGATGCACTGGAAGTCACTCAGCCAAGTTCAAGTGGCCAATCAATTATTGGTGTAAGTCTTCCTGCGTTAATCTCTTGTGATAAGGGCATGAATGAACCACGAAGAGCAAATGTCAGAGGTATCATGATGGCCAAAAAGGCGACAATAGAGTTGATTGATAATATTCATTCGGATTCTTCAATCAGTCTAGTGGGACATTCAAACCCACCTGACAAACCACCCGGTAAGAAATTCGAAGGTGCAGAAAATGTTCCTAATGTTGTTAAACTTCTTAGGGATGAGGCGAATATAATTTAATGGGGGATTTATAGTGGATACAGTTGTTATTGCAGAAATGAAAAATAATGAATTAACTACTGCAAGTAGTGAATTGGTAAGTGCAGCAAATTTGTTAGGTGACAATCCTACATTGATTGTATACGGAACAGACCCTGGTTCTGCTGCATCACAGGCATCAAATATTGCAGGTGTAGGTAGAGTAATTGCTTTGCACGATGACTGTTTTTCATCATATGACTCTTCAAGTTGGAGCACATCCCTTGGTACAGTTTGCCCGGATGGGCATGTGATTTGTTCATCATCTTCTAGAGGTAAAGAAGTTGCAGCAAGAATAGCTGCTATGCGAGAAACCTCAATAGTTCAAGATGTTGTGCAAATAGAGGGTAATGTTGTAACTCACCCAATTTATTCAGGCAAGGCTCTTGAGTCTTTGAGTCTTGATAAAGAATCAGTAGTGACAATCAGAGCCAATAGTTTTGAATTGTCTGGTGGGGGAAATTCAGCAGAAATAAGTACTATAAATCAATCTGCAGATGTATCTACTGCGATTAAGGATATGATTGCTAAAGCGAGTGAGAGATTGGATGTTACTGAAGCCAATATCATCATATCTGGAGGAAGGGGAATGGGCAGCCCTGATAATTTCTCACATCTAGATAAGGTTGCTAATGTATTGGGCGCTGCAGTAGGTGCAAGTCGAGCAGCAGTAGATACCTGGGATCAAATTCCTCATTCAATGCAGGTAGGACAAACTGGAAAGACAGTCACTCCTAATTTGTATATCGCGGTAGGAATCTCTGGTGCAATCCAACATCTTGCAGGAATGAGAACTAGCAAATATATTGTGGCAATTAATAAAGATCCAGATGCACCTATATTCAAGCATGCAGATTATGGAATTGTATCTACTTGGGAGGATGCACTCCCTTTGCTTGAATCTGAATTAATGAATCTATTAAATTGAACATTTAAGGTGGATTTATGTCAGAATATCTTCATTGTTTGGAGATCGGACCTGAATCGGAAGAAGCAGATTCAGTGGTGATTTGGATGCACGGACTTGGTGCTGACTGCAATGATTTCGCATCAATAGTTCCTCTGTTAGATAGACCCAATACTAAGTTTGTTTTTCCAAGTGCGCCCTCAATACCAGTTACAATAAATTTTGGTTATGTAATGCCAGCATGGTATGATATATTATCAATGGAATGGGATACTACTGGCGAAAGAGAATCTAGTGAGGGTATTCTTAAATCTGCTGAAATGATTAATGCAATAATCTCAAAAGAGATAAAATCAGGTATGGAAAGCAGTAGGATCGTTATTGCTGGATTTTCACAAGGAGGGGCTATGGCACTGCATGTTGGTTTACGATTTTTGGAAAAATTAGCAGGAATAATGGTGCTTTCTGGTTATCTGGTGCTCCCTGAAAGGACTGCTTCAGAATTATCAAATGCCAATAAAGAAACTCCGAGATTATTTTGCCATGGTATGTATGACCCTACGGTACCTCTTAATTTTGGTAAAAGTGCTTTTGACTTTTCAAATAATGAACTGGATGGAACTTTATTTTGTGAGTATCCAATGGGCCATGAAGTTTGTATGCCTGAAATCGAACAAATAAAAGATTGGCTTGCAACGATATTAGACTAATCATTCAATTTTTACAATTACTGAATCAGTTGTACTATCTCCATCATCATCTGTTACAGTTAGTGTAAACATGTGATTCCCCTTTGGTAGTCTTAATCTAAATTTGGGAGTGTCGCTGATACTTCTTCCACTACCATCTGACCATTTCCATAATGTGATTTCACCATCAGGGTCAAATGAATTACTTCCATCTAATATCACAGTGGCGGTACCATCTTCTTCGGAATTAACATCTTGATCTTCTCCAGCATCACAAACTGGTGGCAAATTACTTACTACACCCTCCTCTTCATCTTCTAGATTTGACAGAATATCTTCGGTATTTATTGAACTTACTTCAATTTGATATTCATCTAATGTATCGTCTTCGAGCATAGCAAATAAATTATCATGCGAACTTGGTTTCGCAGTAATTTGGTCCAACATTTGTTTCCTTTCTGCATCTGTCAGAAACTCCGTATATGATTTTTCATCTTCCGAATATATTTCTTTACTATCTATCTCAGGAATATTTCTTAAATCTTCATCTATCTCATCTTGTTCTTCATCTAACCACTTGGGGGTGGTTTGTGGCTTTAGCAAAAATACAGGTTCATTTTCAGTGTAATCATTCCTATCATTGCCCGCAAGGGCAACTAATTCTTTTTCCGCATCATAATCTAATAATTCAACAATTCCTGGATGCTCAATTTGCCAAATTTCATCTCTTATATCTTCACCAATCTTGAATAAATAGAACCAAGATGCCACCAATGCCTCTTCACCTAGAGGAATTATATTTGTTATTGAATAGTCTGTTTGGAATTTTTCTATCGGTTCCTCATGATTATTAATCAACATTACTTTTCCATTAAACAACCCCAACCACATACAATTTCCTTCTGCACGTAAAACATCACATCTTGCAGGTAGACCTTGTCTGTGAACCTCTTGACCAAGCGGATTCCACCATTCGATTTCATTTTGCTCATCATCCCCGAGCGGCACACCCAATGATTCCTTGCTAATTACAAGAATACCATTGTCTTGAAATTCTGCAGTAATAATTCTCTCTCCCACTTCACTTCGAGGGCTGCGCGTAAATTTGACTTGACCCGAACGGTCTAATGTTGTAACAAACCCTCCATCATCATAACATGCTACTGAAGTACCATTATTGTTTACGCAAACTCCTGTTAACTCACCTTTTCCATATCTTCCTAGTGTTTTTCCTTTACCATTTACAAGATGCAATACCTTTGCTCCATCTATACACGCGATTAAATCACCATCAGAGGATTGTGACATCACATCACACCCACCACCTACTGCATGCATCCATAATTGGTTACCAGACGAATCAAACCCAAACAAATCACTTTCATGAGTTCCAATCACAATAGTATTATCTGCTGTAATCCCCATGTGGTTTGGCATTCCCTTAACTTCAAATGAAGTAATTAAATCGCCTTCAATACTGAAAATTTTTATTTCATTTGAAACATCACCGACCGCAATAAATGAACAATCTTTAGCTAGCGCGATGCCACAAATTGTGCTAGATGATTCTAGCACACTTACTGGTTCGATTACCATTGGCATGGGCCCACTCAAATACTTGAATCAGTCATCAAAAATAAAACTGGCCCTTGATGAGATTTACTCTTCATTGTGCATTTCTATCACTTCGGACGTCTTAATCCTAGAATTTTTCGCACCATCATTGCGTTTCTCTTGCAATAAATCTAGATACTCTTGAGTTATATTTCCACATACATAATCCGCATCAAAACATGAACAATCAAATCTTTCAGGGGGGTTTTCTCCTATTGAGCAACACTCAATTAAATCATCTATGTCTTGATAATATAATTTGTCTGCACCTATGAATTCACAAATCTCATCAATGGTCTTGTTGTTAGCAATTAATTCACTTACTGCTGGCATATCTATTCCATACACATTTGGATATGCGACTGGGGGTGCTGCTGATGCAAAATATACTTTATTTGCACCTACCTCTCTTGCCATTTGTATTATTTGACGTGAAGTGTTACCCCTAACTATTGAATCATCTACTAATAATACATTCTTTCCATCAAATTCATGTTTTATGGCATTGAGTTTCTTCCTGACAGATTTCTTCCTAATTTGTTGACCGGGCATTATGAAAGTTCTTCCGATGTATCTGTTTTTTACAAAACCTTCACGATACTCAATCCCCATCTTACTTGCAAGTTGTAATGCAGATATTCTACCACTATCAGGTATTGGTATTACAACATCTATATCGTGATCTGGAAATTCATTTAAGATTTTATTTGCCAATGTTTCACCCATGTTAATTCTAGTTTGGTGTACAGAAATACCATTTAATGTTGAATCAGGTCTTGCGAAATATACATACTCAAATATGCAGGGTGAATGCTTTGTTTCTTCAGCACATTGTTTTGAGTATAATTTACCTTCAGCATCAATAAATATGGCTTCACCCGGATCTACATCTCTTTCAACATTAAATCCTAATGACGAAATCGCTACACTTTCAGATGCAATTGCCCATTCTCTACCTTCGGGGCCTTCTCTACTTCCGAGTACAAGTGGTCTTATCCCGTATGGATCCCTATAGGCTAAAACACCATATCCTACTATTAGTGAGATTACTGAATAACTCCCCTCACATTTTTTATGTACTCCACTGACTGCAGAAAATATATCTTCAATATCTAGATACAAATTTTTCTCGATGTGCATTGGTTTATTTTGTGATAATTCATGAGCAAATATGTTAAGCAATATTTCGGAATCTGAAGTCGTATTTAGGTGACGTAAATCTTCTTTATATAGCCTTTCAGTTAATTGATCGGCATTCGTAAGATTTCCATTGTGTGCAACTGTGAGCCCGTATGGTGAGTTTACGTAGAGTGGTTGTGCTTCAGCACTTGAAGATGTTCCCGCAGT
This sequence comes from uncultured Candidatus Poseidoniales archaeon, assembly GCA_964431435.1. GTDB lineage: Archaea > Thermoplasmatota > Poseidoniia > Poseidoniales > Poseidoniaceae > CAYSJV01. The sequence goes on along the minus strand of CAYSJV010000021.1, from coordinate 16,047 downwards.
AGGATATCTTACATGACCAATACCCATGTGTCCAACTAAGTTCTGCATATGTTTAGTTCGAAATACGTTTCTTACAGAACCATTGTTTTTTCTTAAGTAAAGTCTATCGCCATCACAAGTAACCATTCCTGCTGCATCTTGTCCTCTATGTTGCAGAACAGTCATGCCATCGAATAGCATTTGGTTTACATTAAAACCCATGTTGGCAACAATACCAATAATGCCACACATAGCGTGCCTCGCCCAGTCCTCTCGAAACTGGCATTTATTCTTTTCATCGAAATTAGAATAAAATCAAGACAAAATTAATATTGGAATGAGTGATTATGGCCTATGGCTTCTTTTGTTCCAACTATAGCTTCTCATCTTTGATGTTGCACCATATCCACAGGATGCACACACGCTCTTAGTTTTGTGATAGGAGTGCTTACCACATCTTCGACATCGAAGATGCACACTCTTCTGTCTTTTTCCCATTGATGGAGTTCCCTTTGACATAGTTTCACCATTAGAGCAGTCCGGCGACCTACCCCCTCTATTTTAGTATTGGGGAAGTATGAATGTCGATTCATTCTAGTTTTTTACCCATCCAAGGACCTTTTCTACTATATCCCAACTTCTCGAACCATCTTCTCACACCAACACCCGCAGTAACTCTAATTTGGCCACAAGAGAATAATTTTTTTGCTTTTTCTTCAGCTTCAGCAACCAGTAATTTCCCCAATCCTTTGTGTTGCTTTTGATCTTCTTCGGCAGATTCACCTACACCTACTACTTTTCCAAAAACCTTTACTTCACGTATAATTGCAGTTTTTCCTTCGCTATTTATGTTTAGGATATCTTCACTTGGCAACCTTAGTCTCAAAAACCCTGCAATCACACCCCCAGGAGGATCTGTAATTCCCCACTCATGGATATCTTCTGCCGCATTTACTGGGACTCCACCCTCAAATCCTTCGATTTTTTCAGAACACATAGGATGTGGTGCTTCAAATGAGATGAATATCTCTTCACCATCTGCAGATTCGAAAAATCTGGATACTATGTTGAATTTATCAATTGTGGGAGGATTTTCAATTCTTCCAATTTCTCGATCTCTAATACATCCACTTCTTTTTCCACTTTTTATTAGATGCCTCGTAGCCAATTGTCGTAAATTTCCAGCAGTAACTCCATCTAATATTTCATGTGCGGGGATATCTCTTTGAATCCTTTGAATCCGCATCCACGGTGGTGCTCTATGAAGAACTTCTGCAATCAACTCAATAGCTTCATCATTTCTTATTGGTATGAATTCCCCTCTTTCCCATTTTTCGACTAATTCTGCTCCTTTTACTACTAAGCAAGGATATATTTTCATCATATCAGGTCTCCATGATTTACCATGCATCACCTCGAGTAACATCTCCAAGTCTCTTTCTATGCTTATGCCAGGAAGCCCAGGCATCAAATGTAAATTCACTTTGAGCCCAGCATCTCTTACTCTTTTTGCAGCATCCATTCCTTGTTGTACAGAATGCCCTCTATTGACTGATGTAAGTACATCATCATCCAAACATTGTATACCTAACTCTATTCTTGTGGTACCTATGTCTAACATCCATTTTACTGTGTCTAACTCACACCGATCCGGTCTAGTTTCAATAGTTAATCCTATGATTCTCCTTTCAGAATCCTCATTTATGTTGTGTGCATCATTTAGATTAGTTGAGATACTCCCATTTGCAGCATCAAATGCACCTTTTACAAAATCGTGACGATAGTTGTTGCTTCTGGATGTAAAAGTTCCACCCATGAAAATCAAATCTATTTTAGAAGCATTATGGCCTATTGCATGATATTGATTTAATCTATCTAAGACTTGAGCTGAAGCATCAAATTGGTTTCTTTCTGCTCTACGTGCTGCTGGTTCATATCCAGTGTAAGATTGTGCAGTTCCAAATTTTGGTCCACCTGGACAATAAGTACATGTTCCGTGCGGACAATATGCAGGAGAAGTCATAATCGCTACAGGTGCAACTCCCGATAAAGTCCTAGTTGGTTTTCTTCTAAGGAGTGGACCCAATTTAATTTTCATTTCATCATCTAGCATCAAGAATAATTTTGCATCTCCTGGTGGAGATTTCATTTTGAATTTCCGAGACGCATCTCTTCTGATTTTTTTCAATTCCTTAGAAGATGTTGGTGGATTGTCTAGAATCTCAGTTAACACCTCATCTAACCATCCATCTAAATCATCCAATTCTAGAGATTTTTCAATTCCCATTTTATTCTTCCTCCATATTGGTGGTTGGATGCCTTAGCAGCATCACCAGACTAAACACAATCGCCACTCCAGTTGCAATCATCATAGAGATCATTTGTAATAAATCTGCCAAGCCTTGGGCAACCGCAGTATCGTGACTTGCATCTGTAATCTCGAGCGATTCATAGCAGAGATATGCCAAACCAATTCCTAGAATTATCGGTATCAATGAGATTATAGCAGGCGTCCATGGCTGTTTTCTGGAAAATGAGAACCAAAAAGTAGTTGCACCTGCTAACGAAGTTGAAAATAGAAAACCAGATATTAATCCTGAAACAATCGAATGGGTGATGTCAATCTCTCTAACACCTATGAGTACAACAACTAAAATTAAAGATAATCCAATGCAAATGGATGCCAAAATACCCTTTCTCCAATTGTATTTTGATAATTCAACAACCATCAATTAATACCACCACCGTAGATATTCGAATTGATAATTTCTCGAACCCTTTTCAGTTCATCTGTGTTTAAAGGTTCCATTAGAGGTGGAATAACTCTTTTATTTTCTATGAATTGAATGCATTTAAACCAAACAATGATTCCTATAGCCAGCCCAACTAGAGTACCAAATAAATTCAAACTCCCAGTTACCAATGAATTTCTGAATTCTAGTTCGCTATTTCCTCCGCTACCATTCAATGAAAATGCAAGGATGAGAATGATTCCGGCTAAAGAAGAAATCAAACCTAATTTTACACTTCCTTTTGTAATTATTGTGGTGCCAAGGCACAACACTGTGGTGTGGACCAACAGGAATGTTGCCCACCAGTTAAGCCAATAGGGGTTTGTCAAATTATTCCATTGGGGCGGGATTGCCCAAATTAATAAAAACCACAGTAATCCAAACATTATTGAAAAAGCTGAAATGAATTTACCAAATTTCGAATTCGTTAATTCTTCTTCCATTATATTTGCTACAAACGTAATAACAATCAACAAAGTTGGTCCTGCGATTACCATCAACAATTGGCCAAAGGCACTAGACGGGGACTCTGGCAATGTCCAAGGAGAACACAAAATAAAACAAAATCCCACAAACGCCAAAAGGGCACCTAACATTTTGATAAATCTTGGATTTCTTGTCAGCACAAGAAGTAATCCTATCATTACTGTAACCAAAGGCAACCAAAAAAGGTCAATTGGCCCCAATTCAGATATTACCCCCGTCATATTGCATGGGTGAGCCATGACCTTATTCAAAACTTGTATTAAAGCGACGCAGTACATCGATTAACTCTCTTGCTTTCTCGACATCACTAAATAGGGGCCGTCAGTGGCCATCACGCTCGAGGTGAAATGAATGGTTAAGATGCCACGTCAAGTAAAGCGATATAGCCCATCGTTAGGTAAGCACACACTCCATACTGTGGAGAGGGTAAAGAAAAAGCGTGCCAGCGAATTAAAATGGGGTCAAAGGCGTTTCAGACGTGTAACTGCAGGTTACCGTGGTTTTCCTCGTCCAAAACCAGAAGGTAGAGAAAAGCCAACAAAAAGAGTAAATGTGTTTTACAGATGTACTGAATCAGGAAAGGCACATTATTCTTCTTGCCAAAGAGCTAAGAAGTTTGAATTGGTTGACAAATGATGAGTTGATAATATGTCTGAATTACGTAGCAATTTTTTAAAAGTTATTTGTAATGATTGTCAAAACGAGGATATTATTTTTGACAGAGCATCAACTGTTATTCGATGTAAATCTTGCGAAGCTACGATTGTCACTCCAAAGGGTGGCCGTGCTAATCTGGTTAATTGTACCGTAGTTGAAGTCCTCGAGCAGGCGTGATTGCCAAATGCCCGAGAATACTATTGAAAATATCCCAATAGAGGGAGAGTTGGTTGTTTGTACTGTAGAGAAAGTAGAGCAGAATGGAGCATATGTTAAATTAGACACATATGATGGAATAAATGGTTTTATCTTTGTGGGAGAGGTTGCATCAGGGTGGATTAAAAATATCCGAGCTTTTCTACGTGAAGGACAGAGGGTGGTATGCAAGGTTTTACGTGTAAAAGACGGGAAAAACACTACAGAATTATCTTTAAAAAGTGTATCCGAAGAGCGAAAAAGAGATACTTTACAAGCATGGAAAAATGAAAGACGTGCAACACAACTAATCAAAGTCCTAGGAGAAAAACACAATTGGTCAGAGGATGAATCTGAAAGAGTGACTGAAGACTTGAGATCTGCGTTTGGCACATTATACGCATCACTTGAGGCATGTGCCATCTCTCAAGAGGCAATTTCTGATGCGGGGTTCACTGAAGATTGGGTTCCAGAATTAGTTCAAATTGCAATTGAAAACATAGTTCCACCTTTTGTAGAGATAAGGGGCCAATTCGATATACAAGTATCTGGAGCAGGAGGCATTCAGATAATTTCAGATGCATTAAGTGCTGCAGAAGAATTTACAGACGAGTCTAAGGAACTAAAAGTAGAGTGTTTTTATGATGGAGCGCCGCATTATAGACTGGATATTACAGCACCAGATTATAAAATGGCAGAAGACATATGGAATAATGTGGAAAAAACCGTGGAAAAAATTGTAAAATCTGGAGACGGTTCATCATCTTTGAAGAGGGTTTGATATCGTGGTTAGACAAAAAATCCAAAAATGCACATCTTGTGGAAAATATACCCTCAAGAGAAGTTGTCCGGATTGTAATTCTGTCGCAAATGTTTCAGCACCTTTGAAATGGTCTCCTGAAGATCCTCAGGCACACAGAAGAAGGGAATTAAATGATGTTGAATCAAAGGAATGGGATTCAACACTTCCTTGCTTGAAAAGTGAATGATTGGCAATTTCCTGAATGTAGAATAATCACACTTTTTATCACATATTGAAGGTAATCATTATCCGCCTTCGAAATAAAAATACTGATATGGAAGTGGATATTGACTGGAAAATCAATAAAGAAAAAATCCCATTCCATCGATTTATGATGTTAGCATTGCCAGGAGTAGGAAATGTAGGGAAGTTAGTTGTAGATTCATTAATTGATAAATTACCTTCAAAACTAATTGCTAGAATTCATCACCCAGATTTACCACCACATGCACTAATGGTTTCAGGACTATTAGTTCCACCACATTTAGGACTATATCTTGTGGAATTAGATTCTGAAACGAATGTTTTAGTGGTTTGTGGGGAAAATCAACCAATGACTGCAAGTGGTCAATATGAGATATCAATGGCTATAATTGAAATTGCACACACTCTAAATACTGAATTATTGATGGTATTAGCTGGTTTATCTTCAGAGGCTGGTTCAGAAGATGTACACATGGTGGTTAGTGATAATGAGACAAAGGAGAAAATAGAATCAATGGGTATTCAACTTTCTATAGATGAACCCAAAGGAGGTATAATTGGGGTTGCAGGACTAGTATCTTCTATGTCTTCTATTAAATCTGTAAATTCATGTTGTATAGTTGCAGCAACATTTGGTACTAGCGTAGATATGGTAAGTGCAGAACGTTTGAAATTACAGTTAGAAAAATGGTTTGACATCGAGTTACCAATTGAAATTGACGAAACATCCAAATTAGTTGAAAGAATAAAAGAAATGTATTCTCCTGAATTGGGAAGAGAATTAAGTCAAGATATGATGGCACAGTCAGATAACGCATTCTATCAGTAGTTTATCCTCCTGATGAGACCGTAATTAATTGTAATTTGATATCACCAGTGATTAAAGTATTGTGTGGAATTATTGCTTTATCTGAGCAAACTAAAACTGTAGTATGCATTATTTCTAGTTGACTTAATGCATCAGAAATTCGAATTGGTATTTCTGATTCAATAATTAATTCATTTTCACCTTGCATAAAACAAATGCGCATGTTTCTCCGAGATTCCATCATACTTATGATAACCCCGTTGGTGGAATTAGACTGGGCCGAGGTCGCATAGCCCGGTATTGCGGTGGATTCGAAATCCACTGTCCTTTGGACGCGGGAGTTCAAATCCCCCCCTCGGCGCCATATTCTGTGTTTTAGTGCAGTATGTGCAATCCCGAATTCCAATTTAATGTCAATTGTGATCTGCCATTATATTCTCCTAATTCTGCATTGGTAATTACTATCTCATCACCTTTTCTTAAACTCGATGCAATTTCTGGTATGCCATTATTCCAAGCTAAAACAGAAATTGAACCTTTATTGTCTATCACAGTCATACCAAACTTTCTAGTGATTCCCCCTCTATTATTTGGTCCACTCCAATGATTAAAGCTAAATATTTCACAGTGTAAATTTACAGTGGTATTGAATCCCAATAGACTCACATCATCATCATCTTTAGTTTGTGTAATTATTATTTCAGAATTATCATCAAGTTGTAACTCCAACTTTTTCCTTCTAATAACTGGCAAAGCACCAGAAACTCTTATCGAAACATCGTTATGCAAATTTTGAGGTATTATTGGATTTGCACCCTTTATTGGGCACACTTTAGCCATATTACTACCTTGCATCAAGTAGAATTCATCAATGGAATCTTTACCATTTAATTTTTTGAGCCTCAATCCAAAGACTTTTCCAATTATATTTTTTCTTGGTTTTAGTTCATTAGTAGGAGTCAATTTGTATTCTACTCCATTTTGAGCAGTATAACAGCCACCTTCTGGTAATTCTTTCCGATATTTTGAGCCAGTACATACTTCATTATAATCACAAATTTCACATCTGGATTTTTGTTCGCTCGTATCAGGTCCAACCAATATTCCACCATCCTTGAATATTTGAATTGGTGATGGATCAGCCGGGAAATTTTCAATTATCCGGGGCTTTAGAAATAATTTATCATATATTTGAGATAACTTTTCTTCAATTTCTATCAATTCATTCTTGTCAGGTACATTTATCATTTTTTTGGAATTCGAACCCAAATACCAAACTTCTAACTCCTTGACAATTTCTTTTTTGTCGTGACAACGCCACCACATCCATGCATAATATTTGAGCTGTTGAACATAATCTTCAGAACGATGATTGTTTCCTTTACTGGCTTTAATGTCAACTATGCGCACCCCCTCATCCCATCTATAGATTAAATCATATTCACCTTGATACCAATGTTCTGGGATTGTGGATGTTTGGGTGAACTTTTTTGCACTTGGATCTACAAACCATGGTCTGACAATTTCCCATGCCTCACATACACTCATAGCTTCGCCAGACTCATTTGCTAATTGACTTACTCCTTCCCATATATTAGAGAAACCATTAGGTGAGGAATTACACATTTCATGTTCCCCTCTTCTCCATTTTTCTAGTTCAATGTCGTTGTATGTTTCTAGACATTTATTTACTTCTTCTAAATGCATGTCGACGAAATTTATAATCATTTGAAGTGAATATTTTTTGTCTAAATCTTCAAAGTCTCCCGATTTGTTATCATCAGATGCCCATTCTTTTCTAGCAATATCCCAGCATTTTTCGAAATGTAATTCCGCCCTATTTATGGCCCATGATTTCAACTCAGCAACGTTAGTTGGTATTTGATTACTTTCTAATGGCATTAACTTTAAGCCTGGCCATTTTGCTATTTCAGAATGATCAGGTCGACCTTCATGATCAAGCGGTGAATTCATTACATTTATTCCAGCATTGGATGTAATTAGTGCAGGACATTCTTTCAGTACTCTGCATATGGTTTCCTCTACGGCGGTACCCATAAACAAGATAGGTGGCCTATCTGAAACTAGTCTTTCAACTTTAGAATAATACCACATTCTTGGGCAAGCACTCCACATATTTGCTTGAGATGCAGACAACCTCGAATATCTATCCACTTTGGCATCATCATCATTTACGATGTTAGTCGGCATGGTCGCTCAATGTGCTCTTACAATCGGCGATAATTGAAGAAATCGCTATTCTTCAGTTTTACCAGTAATGTCTATACGCGTACTTTTAGGAGAAATCCGTAGTTGAGGTAATCCATTTCTCCAACCTAATTCAGCACCCCTCAACTTGACCAAATCTCCTACTTTAATAGATGAAAATATCCCACCTATGGCTGAACCAAACGCAACTACTTCTATGATTGCCTCACCATCCCACAGATGGCAACTTTCCATTGTCCACGGCCTTCCATCTAACCGATTTCCACTGTTTTTAGACCTTGAAATAGTTAGTCCTTGTATATCTGATTTAGTTGAAATCATACCCATTCTAGTTAATTTAGTATTTTCATTCGACTCAAATTCACTTATAGGGACAATTGTGCTTTTTTCATCAACATATAATCTGACCATATCTCTCCATATTCCAGGCATTGCATTCAATATCACATATTCTCCATCTTCTAATTCACTTAGTTTTGGATAAGCATCGGGTTCACCCTCTTCAAGAATTAGTTTCACACCACCTTCTGCAGAACTAGAAAATAGTGAACCATGTACTTTTTCACCGTAATGATTTCTTAAAGGACCCCATTTCCCAGAGAGATGCCCCTTTACATTCAATCGATCAGGTATGGATAAAATACGCGAAAACGGTAATTCAGGCTTCAGCTTCTCACATATTGAATCAAGGTCATGTTCTGCCCAACGTTGTGGTAATACTGACTCAAGACTTGTAGATAATACATCAAATTCACCATCTATTGGGCACTTTGAATTGTTTCTTTCCATTTTTTGTTGTTTTTTCCATATCTTGTGCAATCGTTTATTTTCATTATGGAGATCATCCTTCGAGATGTTATCCACTACTTTTCTAAGCGGTATCTTAAGATACCATCCTTCAATACCTGTAACCTCATAATCTACTCCTGAGATTTGTTTAATTTCTTGAATCAGCCAACTATAGAAGCGTAACTGTATTGGTAATCCAGCAGCATATTTACTCTTTCCATCGCTTGCTTTGATATCCACAATTCGAGAGGCACCCTCCCATCTAAACAACAAATCCATTTCACCAGATGCCCACCCTTCTTGGTGGTATAGTCTCTGAGGTTGCCAAATTCTAGGATCCTTCGCCCAAGGACGAGATATTTCCCATAGTTCCTTTAAATTTACTTTTCCTTTATTTGTAAATGGATTGTTATACTCTTCTATGATATATGAATTTGAATCCATGTGCTTTGGTACTTTTTCAGGAATCGGGTGTGTGGGTTTTTGATGCCAACATGGAGCAGGTATTGGAAATGGTTCACCCTTCTTTCTCCAATCTTCTAGATATGGTCCTCCATTATTTCCTTCACAATTCTTAATCTCTTCAAGAAATAGTTGAATTCCTCCATTTAACATATTTTCAATATTTTCTAATTCTACATCTTCCCATTCTCTATCTATTTTTTTGAAAATACTATTGTCCCATTTCTCTTTGCCTTTGGAGAATACAACTTCCGCTGCATGAGGTATTTTTTGTGTTATCCAAATTTTCAAATCTTCTATGGATGTGATCTCTGGCTCATCATGCGTAGGAACATAATTTTCATCATTTTTCCAACTAGCCCATATGGATTTTTCAGGAATATGTTTGCTAGATGGAGATTCCATCAACAATCCAACTAAGGCATCTTCAACAATTATCCCTAATATCATTTCAGGGTTTGTCGGTGTTTTGACTGCCATTTTGTATTTCAAAAACCAGTCACGAGTACCTCTCTCCCAGCTTACAAGAGAACTTGCCGATAATCGCATTCTACTTCGTCCAACTGGACCTCCTAATGGCGGTTTTACATAAGGCATATTTCCACATTATCCCGTATAAAAAAATTCACCCTTTGCTCGTTGTTCCCTATCTTTCCTGCTTTCTGGTTTGTTAATCCGTGGTCTTTTTGTGTCATGATCCCTTCTGAACGTGACATTAACTTCATCCAAAAATCGATTCATACCTTTTCTTAAAGAAAATGGCCCTTCCGCCCTTCCTTGTTTGCCACCTTCACCTTCGAAAACTAGCAATGTATCTGATACAATATCTATGAAATATACATCATGGTCTATAACAAAAGCAGATTTTTCATTACTTTCCATGGTTCTACGTATCGCTTTAGCAGCCTCCATCCTCGCGTTTGCATCGAGATGTGCACTTGGTTCATCTAAAAGATAAATGTCAGCCTCTTTACCAAGGCAGACTGCTATTGAAACAACTTGTAACTCACCACCAGATAATGTCAAGATTCGTTGTTCTACTAGAGTATCTACACCAAGTGCTTTAATCACATTAGCATTGAATTCACCTGAATGCCATTTTGGTCCTAATTCTGCATCAAGCCACTCTCTTACAGTTCCATCAAATCCGGCTTCAACATGTTGGGGCTTGTATGAGACTTTTGCTTCCATCGTAACCCATCCGTCATCATATTCCATCTCACCTGCAAATATTTTGATTAGCGTAGATTTCCCTGTTCCATTTGCACCTACAACGCCCACAACTTCGGATGAGTGTATTTTTCCACCTCCTGTTGATAATTCAAAATCACCTAATTTCTTACTTAACTCACCCCATTCTAACAAGGTGATACCCGTTTCAATACCCCTTTCAGTATGTGTTTGGAACTTGATTGGTTTATCTCTTATTCTTACATTTTGCTCAGGAAGAAAACCATCTAAATATGCGTTTATTGCAGTTCTTGTTGATTTGGCAGGAGTAAATATTCCAAAAGCTGCTTTTTCACCGTACACTATGTGAATCAAATCACAAAGCACATCAAGAACTGCCAAATCATGTTCAACAACTATTACTTTCTTTTCTGCTGATAATTTTTGTATAATTCTAACAACTCTCATTCTTTCATGTATGTCAAGGTATGATGATGGTTCATCAAAGAAATATACATCAGCATCTTTCAGAAGTGTAGCGCCTATTGCCACTCTTTGTAGTTCACCACCTGATAATTTTGTTATATCCCTATCAAACAAGTGATCAATTCCTAAATCAATCATTACATCCCCTACTTTACCTAATTCATCGACATTTGTTAGTAGACTACCAACCTTCCCAGTTACAACTTTGGGCAAATGGTCTACGTATTGTGGCTTTACAGAAACGGTAACTCCTGTTTCAGAAATTTTAGTCAAATAATCTCTCAGTTCTCCTCTTGGTAATTCGGATATTACCTCTTCCCATTTAGGTGATAAATTTTCCCAGTTCCCTAGATTTGGTATCAATTGCCCAGATAATACATTTATTGCTGTAGATTTACCCATTCCATTTGGGCCTAGTATTCCCACAACTTGTTCTTCTCGAGGTGACGGTAGCCTAAACATTCTAAACCCATTCATTGAATATCGGTGTATTTTATCAGTTTCTAGTTCGGCTGGTAATTGAGTAATAATTAACGCATCATGCGGACATTTGTTTATACAAATTCCACAACCAATGCATAATGGCTCACTTATAATCGGCTTTCCAGTTTTTTCATGCATGATTATACATTCAATCCCATTTCTAACTGGTGGACAAAAGGCTTCGCATTCGCTCATACATTTCTTTGGTTGGCAACTATCTTCCTTTAGAACTGCAACTCGCATTTCTTCACCTCAAACCTATTCGCTCACAATGACTCATTTGAACACTTCTATTTTTTTTTACCATTTGGTTTCAGGATTACAGCATTTCCTTTTCTGCCATCAAGCAATATTCTTAATGGAACTTTTAATTTAATATGCCTAGTGGCCCCAACCTCTTTTTCAGGCTCTAGTGATTCTAACCAGTCCCAATCTATTTTTCCGGGGTCATTGTTTCTGATTGTTAAATATCCCACATTAAAAGACACAATATTTTGGAAAAAATGTGTGCCTTGGCTCGGGTCAACACTAATATCTGCCATCTCACATTCAATAATGGTCTTAGCACCTGAAATTTGGCCCCAAGCTACAGGTATTCCAAGAAGATGATCAGATGATCCCCATCTCCCAGGACCAATTAGAAGATATGGAGAATTAGCCCTTACTAATTTCCCATTAATTTTAGCAATATCCTTGGCGACAAAATTAGAATTGCTACGTTCTAATCTGTCTGGATGTACATAAACAATGTCATATATGTCATCTAAAATTCCATTTCCTAAACTTGTTCCAGTAGAACAAAACATCTCTTCTTGTTCATATTTTGGTAAATCTACTACCACATCTGCAGATTCGCTTACTAATGGTCTAAGTTGTAGCATACCAAATCTTCTGATATTATTTTCTTTATCATAAAGAACTGCAAATTCTATTTCTACAGGACAAGCAAGGTATGCTTCACATTTTTCTAAAACTTCTTTCAAAATATCAGTCAATGGGAAATTTTTCTGTTTTAACATCCCATATAGTGTGACTAATCGACTTCCATCCTTACCAATACCATCCCATATTCTGTCATTTGCAGCATCCCATGTAGAACCAATAGTGGTTAATTGACCATGGGATTCTGCCACATCCAACCCTACTTTAATTAGATTGTAATCTGGATTTAGAGGTAATAATTCACTTTTATTCATGCTCAACGCCCAAAATTCTCTTTGCGCAGTTTTCAATGTAGATTCTATATCTGCAAATTGATAGATTCTTTTCGGATGTGATGGTGAGAACCTTAGACATTTTTCTCCTTCGGCAACTGTTTTTCCTAATCCCATTGCTACAGCAGCAATTCCTTCTTCAGGAGACATGGGGCCCACCGGATAGAAATTGAAACTTCTAGCAACTCCTGCAACGGTTGGGTAGAAGAATTCTCCATGCTGTAGTCCAATTAATTGTTGAATAACTACGGCCATTTGTTCTTCTTCTATCGAATTGGAAGTTGCTTCGATATATGCTTTAGCATGTTGGAAATATGTAGATGCATAAACACATTTTATTGCTCTAGTTAGTTGAGATAATCTAACTTCTAGGTCTGGGTGGTCATTTGGTAGGAAAAATGTGCTGTAAACTCCGGCAAATGGTTGGTGCAAGGCATCTTCAAGTCTACTCGATGAACGCACTGCTAATGGTTTTTTGTAAACATCCAATGCTGCACGTAGATGTGAAATAACTTCTTCTGACAATTCACCTTCAATATATGATTTTAGTATTTCATCATCATTTGTTGAATTGAAAGAAAAGTCTCTCAAATTATTATTTTTGACAAATTCTTCAAATACACCTGTTGCCAAGACCAATGATCTAGGTACAATGAGTTCCACATCAGGAAATTCCTCATCCATCTCTAAACTAGGCATCTGTGTATAAAAAAATGCTAAACCTCTACCTTTTCCACCTAATGAACCATCCCCAATCCTTTGGAATCTATTTTGGGGGTCCACAACTCCTGAAAATTCGAGAACACCCTTTTGGCGTTCATGAAGTATGAAATCTTGAATCGTTTTGACAAGAAAATCTCTAACATCTTCATGAGCGAGAAAATCTTTTGCACGTTTATGCCTAATTCTCGCTGCCAAATCAAATTCAATTCTTGTTCTCAGCCAATGTGAAAATTGATTTTCTTCTGCATGATGCATTAAAGAATCTATATCTGCAGTCTTCAATAATTCTAATAATTCAGGTAAATTAGACGCCTTACCTATTATCTCTCCGCTTGGTTTACGGAATTTGAAGTCGCCAAATCCAAAAATTTCATGCATTACATGTTCAAGATTAAATACAGTACTTGTGTTGACTTTGTGGTAAAACGTTGCACCATGCGCTTCTGCAAATTCCTTATTTTCTAATTCTGTAGATTGCATTAATATTGGTAAATAAGGGAACCTTTCCCTTACTCTTCCTATAAGCAGTGCCCCTGAGCGAGAACTTTTTCTATTCTGGCTAGGGAAACCAGCATCAGTAATTAAGCCAAGAAGATTTGGACCATATCGGTCAACTACAGCAATTGCCTCTTCCATATTTGTGGCATGCAAAATCTTAGCCCTTGCCCTAGTTCTTAAGATACGATCTTGGAGATTTAATCCTTCATCCATCACTCTTCTAGTTTGAGTTACTAACTCAGTGTATAGCCTCGGCAAGTATGTTGAATAGAATGTTCGAGAATCCTCGACCATAAGCAAAACCTGTACATTTCCAACTTTGATATCATGTTCTACATTTCTCTCATCTTCAATTAGTTTGACAATTGCCAATAATAATCGTGAATCACCAGACCAAACAAAAACACGTTCTATGAATTTACTTGAACCCATTGTTGCAAGTTCCCGTGTGTTGTGGGCTAGGAGAACTACTGGGAGTTTAGGATTTTTTTCCTTAACTGCCTTACCAAAATCTTCAACACCCATTCTTCCAACTCTAGCCATTGTAATTACTAATTGGAAATTCCACCTTTCCATGAGTTCTAGTGCTTCATCAGCATCATTAGCATGTGTTATTCTAGGTGCTTGAGTGAAGTTCAGTTCTTGATATTCTTTTCTCATCAAATCAGAAAGCATGCCATCTTCCTCCAAAACATAATGGTCGTATGGACTAGATACAAGCAATACATCATGGACTCTGAATGGAATCAGCCGCTCAAAACGCCGCGGCTTACCCCCGCCAAGCTCCACCATGGTAACCCAAATGTCATTCAGCATATAGATAAACGCTGAAATTCTATACTTTAGGCAAGAATCCAAGTTTTGCCACTAAATCCCACAATGGTGTCAAAAATATTGGTAGGAATCGATATCTGATATAAACTGCAGCAGCTAACCATAACTTTTGAAATTTGTTTAATTTAATTCTTTGACTAAACACATCTCCTTGTTTTTTTACTATTTGCTTTAAAATTCTGTCATAGAATGCTATCATTGCTGCCGGCGAATATCTCGATCTCCTCGGTAAACACCCAAGTAATCTACGTCCCTCTTTCAGATATTCCCTTGTTCTTTTTGCATACCTTAGGACATATTTTTCCCATTGTAAGTTACGTTGTACAACACCTGAGAGTTCATCTATAGACACACCAATTTCTTCTAATTCATCGAGAGGAAGATATACCCTATCTCGTTCAATATCTTCTCCTACATCTCTCATCACATTGGTGAGTTGCATGAAAATACCCCATGACTCAGCATATTTCTTTGCTTTAGGATTTTTGAAACCATAAATTTCGATACACATTAACCCAACTACTGATGCAACTCTATAGCAATAAGTGTATAACTCCTCAAAATTATTGTACCTATTTTTGAATAAGTCATCTTCCATTCCTGAAATTAGTTCTACAAAGTAATCTTTGGGAATATCGTACTGATTTACAGTGTCTTTTAGTGCTAAAAATACAGGGTCTGTACTGAATATGTCATTGTAGCAAGTAGACAATTTTTTCCTGAAGAAAAATAATTGAGCCATTTTGTTTTTGTAAACTTCTTTTTCACCTTGAAATTCAAAACCGATTAATTCTTCAATATTATTTCGATAACTAATGGCTTCGGGATCATCTTCACCCATACCTCCTGGAAATGAATCGACCCAATCACCATCTACTATGTCATCAGCTCTTCTACAAAAGGAGTATATTGCACACATACTCCTCCTCTGTTCTATTGGTAAATATTTGAATGAGTGGTAGAAATTACCCGCTTCTCTAAGTGTCAAGTCTTCACAATACTTGTATGCCATATCAATTAATTCAGCCGGTGGTTCTTGTTCCCATATTGGTGCTTCTAGGTCTTCAAATGGATTTGCCAATTCAATTTCAGGCCTCATGTTGATTAACTCTAGTGCTTCTCTCAAAGCATCCATTGCAGTTACCGATACAGCATTAACAGCATCTTTTGTTAATACAACAGCAGCACGTAATGCTTTTAGCGCTAATTCTGCAGTTAAAGTTGGTTTTTGTTTTA
>CAYSJV010000020.1:0-22916 GCA_964431435.1 uncultured Candidatus Poseidoniales archaeon | reverse complement strand
AATTTGTAACCAATTATGTTTATTCCTCTGTGCATAAATGGAATTATGATTAGCATGGGTATTCCTACTGAAATTAAACTACTACTTCCATGTGGTGCATATACGGAATTGATATCCCAGGGTATCACTGTGTCTCCCAAGAAGAGCATACCAAATAGTATTAGAAAAATTGCAAAAGGCAAAGTATCTAGCAAAGGCGCTTTCGAACTAACTTCACCTTCTCTTTTCAGTCCCCGTCTTCTCTTTACAAATGAGCCAGCAAGGTCACCTAATAAACAAGCAAAACCCAGTGCTGTTCCCAATATGAAGGCAGCTCCCCATTCACCACCTATCCAAAACCAAGCTTCCTTTGAACTACCTGCAAGTACATCAAGAAATGGTAAATTGCTATTGTTTCCTTTTGCAATTGCATGCAACAATATGGATAGAATGCCGCTAGTTAGTGAACCTCCTATTAATCCATTCCATGTTTTACCATCTCCAAGTATTCTATTACCATCCCATGCATTTTTGCCGGAGTCAATTGGCCAAGGTCCATATCCATATTTAGGGAATATTTTACCCCATAACATTGCAAAACTATTGGCAAGGTAACCCGGCATATATATCCATAAAATTACAAAAATCAGGGTAAATATCCCTCCAATTCCACTTGTGCCATCTAATGCGGTATCAACAATTTCCCACTCAGTTGAGGTCGAAGCAGCACCTAGCATGTCATCGGGGATGACGAATAAGCCCTTGAGCAAAGCGGTCCGATTTGATTAAGTGATTTACACAACACCAGCATTTCATGGGTAGCCGAGTTTTAGTTGTTGGAAGTGGTGGTAGGGAACATGCACTTGCCATGGGATTTTCAATTAGTAAATCGGTAGATGAGATTCATATTGCTCCAGGAAATGCAGGTACTTCAGAACTTGGTACAAATCATGATGTTAGTGCAAGTGATCTTAATGGGATCTTGGAATTATCCATAAAACTGGAAATAGATTTAGTTGTAATTGGGCCTGAAGGGCCTTTAGTTGGTGGATTAGCTGAAAAAATCAGAGCGGCAGGTATTTCTTGTTTTGGACCACACGCCGATGGAGCAATGTTGGAAGGCAGCAAACTATTCGCAAAAAAAGCAATGTTCGATTGCGCAGTACCTACTGGTGAAATACATGTTATTGAAACTGAGTCAATGATGAATATAGCACTTGATGATTTTTCTCCTCCTTGGGTTGTTAAGAGAGATGTTTTGGCAGGCGGAAAAGGTGTAGTTGTTACGAGTGATCGAACAGAGGCTGAAAGAGCCATAATAGATGCAATAAAAATTGATGGTTTTGTAATTTTAGAAAAGTTTCTTCCAGGTGAAGAAGCAAGTATGCTTGTTGTAATGGATGAAAGTGGTTACGTATGCCTGCCAGCAAGTCAAGACCACAAGAGAGTTGGAGATGGGGACACTGGACCAAATACAGGTGGGATGGGTGCGTATGCTCCGGCTCCTGTATTAACTGACGAAATAAAGGATAAAGCGATAGAGAAAATAGTCAAGCCAATGCACTCATATTTGTCTAGTAAAGAAACACCATACAGAGGAGTTCTATATGTTGGATTGATGATTGATAGTGAGGATGAACCATCTGTGGTTGAATTTAATGTTAGATTTGGAGATCCTGAGACTCAAGTTACAATCCCTCTTATTGAAACTGATTTGTATGAATTATTGTATGCTACAGCAAATGGAAATCTATCTTCTATTTCAGCTGAATTCAAATCACAGCATTGTATTACCATCGTTCTCGCATCAGATGGATATCCTTCAACTCCTCGTAAAAACATACCAATTTCAGGACACGGTTTGGGTGGCATAGAGATTCTAGATGATGGGAAAAGTTGGATTAATCATGCAGGCACTAAAATGAGTGAAAACATCCTCAAATCAAGTGGTGGGAGGGTACTTTCGGTAACTGGAATTGCCGCAAATTTACAGGCTGCAGCCGATATATCTTATGAGCGCATCAGGCGCATTCACTTGGATGGAAGCCATTATCGAACAGATATCGGTTCGCGTGCACTGAATAGAGATTGACATATCGTTCTTGATTTTATAAATTGGATACGGTTATAATAGGTTGTCAGGTGGCGAAGCCGCTGCAGCCTTTAGGCTGTATTGAGGAATTGAAATGGAAAACGAAACGGATACCGCGAGTTCAACACAATTCAAATTCCAAAGTTGGATAATTGCCCCTCTGGCAATTCTTCTATCCTTTGTGGTTGGATTAGTGCTTGATATAGGTCTGGAAACAGAGAACTTCTGGGTGCCCGCTGCTGTACTATTTGTTGCAATGGTCACAGGCACCTTACCAAGATTTGTAAAAGATCAATTCTCTGTAAAATCTAGTTTAGTACCTTTAATTCACCTTATCCTTGTGTTTGGTGTACATATCGTCCTAGTTGGAATGGGTATTTCACCTGTTCTAGCTTTGATGTTCACTGTTATGGCATTGGGAGTTACTTATTTTGATTCTCGACATAGGTTTG
Source organism: uncultured Candidatus Poseidoniales archaeon (assembly GCA_964431435.1). Taxonomy (GTDB): domain Archaea; phylum Thermoplasmatota; class Poseidoniia; order Poseidoniales; family Poseidoniaceae; genus CAYSJV01. The sequence goes on along the minus strand of CAYSJV010000020.1, from coordinate 20,393 downwards.
AAGAATCAACTATCGTAGTTTTCACTATTGTAGGGTTCTTCTTCTCATTACTACTTGCAGGGCATGCTAGTAGTTGGTTGCCAGAAGCAGATACAAGCGTACTAAATACGACTTTGTCAATGCAAACTCAAGCATCTATTGCGTTTGTGTTTTTCTCAAGTTGGATTGCAAGTACTCTAGTTGGGGTAATTGTTGCTATATTGCAGAGAGGGATACTAGTTCCTGAAGGAGAGGGATCATGGTTTTCGCATTTACCTAAATATGGAGAAGATTCGTATTACAAGACACTCTTACCATTATTGGTTCCATTAATTGTATGGGTTTCTGCACATATTGGCACATTGATTCATTTCGGATTGTCAGAGCCTGATGTAAGGCTAACTGGAGAGCATGCAACTTTTTGGTGGGCACTTTTCACAGGAATAGTATCACTGGCTGTCGGTTTCTTTGTTGCAGAACGCTGGTTTACAAGAGCTATTTTGACCTCTGCAATTTGGACACTATACACAGCTGGACTGTGGCAAGAGAAGGAATACTATGCTAGCGATTTGCTTGAGGGAAATAGTGGTATCTGGATTTGGTTTGCAATAACATTCTTTGTGTTCGTGGGCGTATTCTATATTTCTTCACACGAAAAGTATGGTCGATGGTCATTACGCTCGATAGGAGATAGAGGACGCGCAAGGATGTTTTGGGGAGAAAACTGGTCTACCATTCTGACTCTTACTGCATTATTTGCAGCACTAGTCATTCGGACTGCCTGGAATGTATTGCCTGCTATGAATGCAACTGGCACTGGCAATTGGGACATGACAGGAGGTTCAGATCCGTGGTACATGAAACGGGTAGTAGATTACATAGTAGCGCAACATGCACATTTTGTAATTGACGCAGATAGGGCTTACCCTGTTGGGGCAATAAACCCGAGACCTCCACTTTTTGCATGGAGCCTTGCATTGGGTGGTTTATCATTATCTAGTTTAACTGGTATGCCAGTAGACGAAGCAACTTGGTGGAGTGTAGGTGCACTACCTGCAATTTATGGTGCATTAATTGTATTACCAATTGCAGCAATGGCACGTACTGAATTTGGCAAAGGTGCTGGAGTTGCGGCGGCTTGGTTGATTGCATTCATGCCAGGTCATGTCAGTCACAGTACATTTGGATTAGCAGATCACGATGCGTTTGTTCTATTATTCCTGAGTTTAGGGTTTTACTTTTATCTCAAAGCGATTAGACATTCGGGAGATGACAAAATATTGGAAAACACTTCTTGGAATCCACTTAATTTCTTAGTAGGGATAAAAGGTGTATTTGGAAAATATCCTACTGCTATGTCTTATGCGATTTTATCTGGTGTTGCTATAGCAACTGTAGCATTAGGATGGAAAGGATTCGTATATGGACCTGCAATTTTGTTTGTTTTCTTCATCACACAAGTTGTACTCAATTTATTCAGAAGAAGAGATAGTATGGCTATTTCTGCTATTACGATAATTATGTTGTTTACTATTACTGTACTAGCATTGCCTTATTATGCAAATGCAGAAATAAATTTGATATGGGATGCGACAGGATTCCAACCGATGTTCTACATTGGAGGATTTACTATCATTACAGCATATCTTTCTACATCATTTAGAGATAAACCATGGTTGCTTGTTGTCGGAACAGGAGCAATAATGATACTCGGTCCTCTCTTCCTTGTTTGGTTAGCATGGACTATGGGTTGGTCAGATGCTGGAAGTACCCTCTTCACAGGGGGTGGATACTTTGCAAAGAACAAGATTTTCGGAACTATTGCTGAAGCACAGGCACCATCAAGAGGGGTATTGTTTGCAAGCTTTGGTCCAGTAGTATTCTTATCTGCATTATTTGGTGGTGTAATACTTCTTTGGAATGGTTTCAGACATAGAAAAGTATCTAATTTATTATTATCCGTTTGGGTTTTGATTGCTTCTTATATGGCTTGGTCTGCAGGAAGGTTTGTTTTCAATGCAACTCCTATTATGGCAATAATGGGCGCGGGCGCTCTCGCACTTATATGGAATAGTTCGGGTTCAAAGTTATTTAGCAAAGAGTGGAAAAGAATGGGGATCGGTACACCCGGTGCCAGATTCAAATCTCTAAGAAAGGTTTCTTGGAAACATCCAGGTGTGCCTGCAATGTTCCTTGTATTCTTGTTAGTGGTTGGTCAGCATGCAGCATACGGGCTAGACGCAGGAATTCCACGTGGTTCAGATAATGTGGACGAAGTTGATGAGGAAATTTATAATTTGATGCCTGATATATTTAGGTGGGATGTTGCTGGATGGTCATTATTGGATAATAGTCAATATTCTGAAGGTTCTAGTTGGTATACTGGTGCGTTTGGTCCAGGATTCAACGGCTACCATTGGAATATGGCTTATGAATGGTTGGCTGAACAAGATTTAGTGCATGAGGGTGTAAATGATAGTGCTACTTGTGAAGAATTAGATGGAGCATGGACAGATGAAGGAAACTTTTGTTCTATGAAATTCGGTGATAAACCGGCCTTTGTTTCGTGGTGGGATTATGGATTCCAGGCATTAGCACAAGGACAGCACCCCACAGTTGCAGACAATTTCCAATCGGGTATACCTGCAGCAGGTAATATGCTACTTTCAAGAAGTCAAGACGATGTACTTTCACTTTATATCTGGAAATTATTAGAGGCAGATTTTGCATATAATATTGATAGAAATTGGCACAATAATTTACTCACCCCACGCGTTAGAGATGCTTTAGAGAATTATATGACTGAAGATCAAATTGATGAACTATACAATACTGCTCGAACCTTGACTCAACAAAAGGCTGATGATAGGATGTTAAAAGTTGTAGAACATACAGGTGAACATGTCAATAATGAAATTTATGCATTGGTAACAGGACATCCAATTGTAGATGGTATTGTAGACATGGATAGCACAGTATGGAGACTATACAAGTCACAAGTGCAATTAGGCTCAGATTACGATTCAGAAGAATTAGCACGGGCTGCTTATGAATCACTCACCATCGGCAAGGAAACATTTGAAGAAACATCACACTATATTGTAGGAGATTATTGGTACACCAAAGATATAGTAGAGGAATTTAATGACCCAGGTACTGTAATACACAGACAAAACGCTAGATTAGCGCTTACAAGACAAGTATTGGTAGAGTCATTGAATTCAGAGGATATATCGGACCTGTATACCGATCTTTCTAGTCTCCGACTGTATGAAGTTGCTGATTCTGAAGGGTTACCCGGTCAAACAATCGTTCGTAATAATGAAATTGGATATTTTGCAGTTGACAATCGTCTTTATCCAGTAGGTGGAGCATATGAGGCAGATAGTGCTTACAATTATGGCAACCCAACAGGTATTTTCTATGCACCAACAACTCTATCTGGACAAGACCCAGGACATTTCTTAAACACAATATATGAAACTCAGAGAGGTTCTGAAGTAACAATTCAAAGAACGCAAACAGAATATGAAGATCAGATGCGTGCAGATTTCCTCAAAGCTCAAAGTGGTGGAGGTACTGATGATGATGGAGATGGCATGATCAATGAAGATCAAGTCAATGGTAAGGATGATGATGGAGATGGTTTAGTAGATGAAGATCCTGTTGAGCAAATACAATTAGTGGATGTTCGTGTTGAACAATTACCTGCATTTTTCGATACAATGATCGCTAGAACTTATGTTGGATATGGAGCAAATTCGTTGGGTCTTGTTGATGAAATGGGGAACCCAATTAATGCACAGCCTGCACAACATTTCGGTCAAAGTGGAACACCTAATTCCGAGATGTATTACTCATTACCATTGCCAGGTGCAATGATGAATCATTTAGTTTTAGCAAATTGGTATGAATCCGAATCTACAGGTTCATTAGGTAATGCAAATACTGGTGTAAAAATATTGAAGTATTACAGTGGTACTGAACTTTGTGGTAAAGTAACACTTGATGATGGTAACAATATACCAGGTTCAACTGTTTTGATTGAAAGAGACGCATTTAGTGGTGAATCAGCATCTGATGACGATAATCGAACATACTGGATTCCAATTGGAACAACTCAAGCAGATGAGCAGGGAGAATATTGTTTCACAGTTCCTGCTGGAAAAATCCGTGTGAGTGCATTTACGGGTAGCTATAATCCAGATAGTGCACGACAGACAATAATGATGAATCAATTATCCTCAACTCTTGGGGATGTTACAGTTGAAAACAACGACGAACTCCGTGTAATCAATCCAGTTACTGCCCTATTAGGTGAAGTGGCAGGTATGATGTGGCTTGGAGAATCTCAAATCAATATTACAGGAGATCAAGCAAATAGAATCTCAGGCACAGCATTACCTGGTGATTTAGATGTCAATGTAAAAGTTTCAGGGTTATCTGGAGATGTTACTTGGGTTGGGAATTCAAGTTTCGATGGAACACCTTTGGTTAATTCAGAACTTGTATTAGAAAATGTTTGGAATGATTTGACTTACACAACAACTACTATTGAAGGAGAAGTTTTTGATGAAAACCGTACATTTATGGGTACGGGTGAAGCAACTTTCACCGAAGAAGGGTTAGTGGAAAGCAGCGAACCAATCAATGTAACTAATTTCACAGGAGAATATACAAGAACACTCTTAGATGGCCAAAAATACACAGGAAATGGTACTTGGGTAGGAAAGGGAACAATTGCTGCATCATGGATTAATGATACAGGTATTGATGTTCCAGACTGTACCAATTCATCCATACCTGACCCTGCAAACAATTCGTTCTGTAATTTGGGAACCAATAGTGAATATCTTGTAAATGGTAGCATAATGGCTAATGGGCAATTCACAGTTGATGGGGCGTTAGAATTTACAACTCACCTTGAGGAAGCAACATTTGAGGGAGAAGGGAAGTTTGTTGGAGTAGGTACTTTTAATGGTACAGCACTATATTCTGGAACTGGAGATTATTCTGGTGAAATGGTTAAGGCGGGAACTTATATCTTTAACGACATAGCTCCAGGATATTACAATGCTACAATCAAATTTTCAGATGACAAATCCAAACATGTGAATGAAGAAATAGTCGTTGAGTTGGGCCCCGCTTATGGTTTAGAACTTACAATTTCTGGATTAGTATTTAGCGATGAATTAGCTCTGACAAATGGAACTCAAGTTAATGCCTCGATTACATTGTTTGACGACGATTTAAGTGCAAGTAATTGTATCGATGCACAAAATGTGGATGGCATATGGCTTGATGAATCTGGTTCTTACATATTACCTGGAAGTCAATGTATTAGATTTGATACAGAAGAAGATGGTACATTTTCATACGGACCATTAGTATCGGGTAATTATTCAGTACAAGCAGATTTAGATGGAGATGGATGGTATGAATTGAATAGTACATTATTTGAAAGTGGTCCATTCTTGAACCTAGTATCACAATCTATTCCAATACATTATGATGTAGATATACAATTGGCAAACACATATTATAATTCTACAACAGAACAAATGGAAGCAGCACCTGTTGAGGCTATAACTCTAAATTTCACCTCAGTTTCAAGCCCAGATTATACCATATCTAGTACGAGCAACGCAACGGGTCACCTGAGTATCGAGTTACCCGTAGATGATTGGATCGTAATGGGTGAGCATAATGATTTGATGCTTTGGACACAAATTTCAGTTGTTGATAGTGATTTGGCTTCAGATGATGTGGGAATACTTTCCTTTGCAAAAGGTATCGAAATATCAGGAAGTGTACTTAGTATGTCGGGAACTATGTTAGGTCCTGTAAGTGAAGTAGAGGTTGAATTTAGAAATGGAGACATAATAGTGTATACTAATACATCTTCAGATGGACTGTTTAACATGACTTTACCTGAGGGTAGCCAATTCAATGTGACCGTAGATTCAGGAGAACCTAGCCATTTGGTAGATGGAATGTTACTTGACGTAACATCTGACGCAGAATCAGTTGATTTAATTTTAAGTGAACCTACAAATGTTGCAGGTTACATATTTATCAATAATTCTGCAACTGGACCAATTTATGATAGTTCTGCTCCAGGTTATACTTCTGTGGAGGTAGGTGCAACAGATACCGATACTGGTGTGACGTGGTATACAATGACTGACCATAATGGGAGATACAATTTGATATTACCTGATGGCACATACTCATTTAGTGTTGATCAAAACTTGTTGAATATAGATGGAGTTACATATTCAACAAGTGGAGACAATAGTTCTTGGGATTTAATCGCACACCCAGATAATATAACTGTAGATGTTCGAGTATTTTTAGATACAAATTCAGATCAAGTATTTGAGAATGGAACTGCGGTGAATATTGATTTCCAATTGCAGTCAAGCATATGGCCTACAATAAATGTCACTGCAGATTCATATGGAGATTCAGTTGGTGAACTTTCATTAGACTTAGCTCTTGGAACATACCTACTTTCATTAAGCGATCAAGATCCGAATAATGGTACTGACTATCAAACAAAATTACTCCAACAAATTGGAGATTTTGATATTGGCCTAGAACCACTGGATGGCCCAATAGATATTGTGCTTGAACCTAGTTGGTTGGTGACAGGTACACTTACAGATGCAAGTTCAGGTGTTCTCGATAACCATACATTGACCTTTAATTTACTTAGTACAGAGATATATAATTCAATTGAAGTCGAAACAGATCAGAATGGTTCAATTGCGACATATATTCCTGAAGGTAATTGGTCAGTAAGCACACCATCTTTTGAACATGAAGATGGTACAACCCAACAATTACTTGTATCATTGATAGTATCTCACAATTCATCAAGAATTGATATGCAATGGCAGACTCTTGAATCAGCTTGGATTAATGCACAATTAATCGAAGTAGATGGAGACGGAGATAATACGATATTCTCTGGATTTGAATTAATTGCATCAATTGATTTGGGCGATGATAACATCAATGTTTCTGTATCTGAAGCAAATGAAACAGGATTCATCAATCAAAGTGTTTGGCCAGGAACTTGGTCTTATTTACTCATACATGTGGACATGTTTACAGGTAACCGCTGGGTTTTGGATATGCCTAATGTAACGTTGAGCACAGGTGAAATTTGGTCTACAGATATGCAACTCCAAAGGGAAACTAATATTCTTGGAAATGTATACTGGGAAATAAACGACGATGACAAATATACACTTGGAGGTATTGCTAATGAGGGTATATCTGATGCAAATGTTGTAGTGACTGGTACTGCTTTGGACGAACCACTTAATGTGACAACAAACTATGAAGGGGCTTGGGAATTTTATGTTCCAGCAAGAAATAATTACACATTGAATGTTACTAAAGATGGGTTTAATTATACACTTTTAGAGAACTTTACTGTTGGAAATGAATCTGTAGGTGATAAATATATGTCCGGAGAGTTGGATATTCAGTTGACAGCATTATCTGTAGCAGTTTCAGGTATGGTTGACTTACCTCTTGGAGCTGAAGAAAATTCTGAAGGAATATTGAATGAACTCACAGTTAATTTAATTCCATTTGTTGGTTATGAGCGTGAAGCAGTTGCGGCACAAGTCACAGTAAACGGGACTACTGCAAATTGGTCTGCGGAAGTGACTCCTGGTGAATGGGTGATCGAAGTGAAATCAAGTTCATATCATCTAGTCAATTATCAATATTTCAATGCAGGCGTTAATGATGGAGGAGTAATGAATGTCACATTAGTCCCAGGTGGATATATTGCATTGTCAACAGAGTGGACTGATTATTCAGGCGAATCGCACTCCATATTAGATACAACCATTGAAAATGCCCCGGCTTTGGATACTTTTGATATTGCAGTAACATTTGGTGCAGATACTACATGGAATGTAACTTTCGCTGAGGAAGGAATGGATTTCCTACTTCCACCGGGTTCTGTACAATTTTCAGGTGTATTAATAACTGAGGAAATGGGAACTTCATTGATGTATTTAGGTGATGTATTTGGAACGATTAGTGAGGCGGGACCAGTAGGGAATGGAACTTGGAACCCTGTTACTTCGGCACCAGGAAACCTAATTTTAAATCGTCCAGCATCTCACTTGCTATCTCTCAATGTAACCTCATTGGAGATTGGTGATACTCCTGTCGTATCGGAAACCCTGACGGATGTAGAAATAGGTCTAACAGATAGTGGATATGAAAGTTTGATATACACTATCCAAATAGACTACCGTGGTAATTTAGAAGAAGAAGTATTTGTAGCAAATGAATACCTTGGAGGATTTGATCAAGACTCATGGACAATTGAATATCTAGATAATGGGACATGGGTTTCAGATTATAATTTGACAATGGGTCTAGGTTCATACAATGATTCATCTAGTGCAAAACTATCTAGTGCCCTGCAAGTAAAAGTAACACCTCCAAGTTTCGCAGATTCTCGTTCATATGAGGATGGACACGAGATTGTACTTGACTTTGCAGCAACCACAGGTGAGCAAAATAAAATTAGTCTTATTATCCGATTACCTCAGATATATGGGATCAATGTAACCGGACAAGACATACTTGGAGTTCCACAAGGAGTATCTGGTGGAAAAGACTTCTTTGTTGATATAAGGAATGTCGGTAATGGTAATGATGAATTAACCTTTACACTTAATGAAGACGATGTCCCTGATGGTTGGCAAATAACCACTCCCGTGCCTAGAACATTTGCTGCTAATGAGACAGGAGTTGTCAGCTTCACAGTAGTTGCAGGTACAAACACAAATGTGACTGAATGGGATTTGATTTTCACTGTTACAGGTTCCAGTGATGAGGTATGGCCTACATCTGGACCATTGACAATGACGGTACTCATTGCAACCGCAGAGTTAACGATAGAAGATATCTCAGCGATTGGCGGAGAATTATACATACGTGAAAATGCAAAATTCGAAGTTACCGTCAGTAATAACGGGTATTTAGATGCGGATAATGTAAAATTAATTGGAAGAATAATTGATACTACAGTTGAAGTTAACAGTACTACATCCATTGCAGCTGGAGGCGTTGGAACATATATCATTGAATTTGATTTATCTGAATTCGGAATAGGTGATTACGAGTTTGAATTTGAAATCGATGCAGGCGATACACCACTTACTGATGAGCCATTAACTAAGAAATCTAGTTATGAATTAGCTGCAAGAAGTGCTTCAGATTCAAATCAATGGCTTCCGTTCATCATTATGGGATTTGCAGCAATGGTACTTACTTTGTGGTGGAGATCTAGAAGAACTAAAGGTCCAGGCTTCTGATAAGTGATGTAAGTCGCCAACAGGTGACCGATATTACCTTATTACTAGCGCGGCACGATATAGACTGTGATGAGGTGCAGATGTGAGTGACGAAATCCGGCATTTGGATTTTATGCCTGAACCTAGCGATTCTAGGATACTCTCAGCAATAGATCCCGAAGCAGCAACACATGACCAAAAATTCAGAGCAAAGGTCACAGGATGGGTTAAGGTATCGTCTGAAAAGCAAACAAACCCCACATCACCTAGGAAACGCAGAAATTTTCCATCCGCCATATTAAAGCTAATTGCAGTGCTATTTTTTGCATATGTTGGATTGGAACCTCTTGATAATTTATTATCTGAATATGCAGGACCAAATTCTGAATGGGCAAATGAAGTTACAAACTTAAATCAACTTAATGAATTAGGATATTCAGGAAAAGATGTCAAAATATGCGTTGTTGACACAGGAGTTGAATTATCTCACCCCGATTTGGCACATCTACAAGTATATTTCAAAGATTTTCTATTAAACAGCGAAGTCCCCATTGACCATGATAAGCAATTCCATGGGACTATGGTTGTAGGTATATTAGGGGCAAAAGGAAAAGTAGTATCTGGAATAGTGCCCGATGCCGAGTTATCAATTGCGAGTGCACTTGGCTCATATTCTAATTCAGGCAATGAGGACATTGTATCAAACGCAATAAAATGGTGTGTCGATGAACGCAAAGCGGACATACTGAGTCTTTCATTAGGTGGTGCACAGAACATCGAATCACCATTGGAGGGTCAAACAATCCAATCTGTCGAATATGCTCTCTCAAAAGGAGTATTTGTTGTAGCCGCAGCAGGTAATGATGGTGGTGCAAATGACGATGGAAGAGTCGCAGCCCCCGCAAATGTACCTTTAGTGATCTCAGTTGGTGCACTAAAACAGAATGGTGAACTTTGGGAATATAGTAGTAGGGGAGATCCCCTTGCAGGCCCTAATGATGCACCACGCGAATCTCCAGATGAAAAACCAGAAGTTGTCGCCCCTGGAGCGAATATAGTATCGACATGGAATGTAGATTCATATTCACAGAGTAGCGGTACAAGTGACGCAACTGTATATGTTAGCGGCGCCCTCGCCCTAATTTTAGAGGCCAACCCAAATCTACGTCCTAAGTGGAACGGCTTAGATGGAACAAATTGTATTTCAGTGGTTAAGCAGGCGTTAATGCAATCCAGTAAGCCATATGAAGCACAAACATTACCTCATGATGACAGGTATGGATATGGCGGATTAGATGCATTAAATTGGTATGAATTGCTGAAAGACACTGAAAATTGCTAAACATAATTTTGATATTATTATGTTAATTTGATACTTATTGTTCACAAATATTGATATTCTTATTAAATTTTGATACTATTAATGGGTGCAAACTTACCAATGTCTTTTATCCATAGTCCTTGTCGCCTAAACGTGAACCAATATGACTAATAATTTGAAATCAAAAAGTCTGCTAATTACTACATTAATGCTTTTCAGCACAATCGCTGTGGGAATTGCTCTAATTCCAATGCCTGTTTCTGCTAACCCAGTTGTAAACTCAACAAATGGGGATGTGAATAATGATGTAGTTACTGGAACGGAAATATGGCAAGGTAGTTCGCATGTTGTCAATGGACCAATAGAAATTTCTGAAGGTGCTCAACTAATTATCATGCCAGGTACTTCAGTACAATTCCGAAACGGTTCTAAAATAACAGTGAAAGGAGGTCTATGCGCAGGAGATGCAAGTTGTGGAGCAACATCTGGTTCAGGTCAAATCACCTTGGGTTGGTTAGCTCCTGGTGACCCGTCAGCAACTGGTGGATGTCAAGATCCTACACAATATCCTGGCTTGTCAACTAACCAACTTGCATCTAGTGATGCTTCTTGTGGTGAAGGTCTACACTTCAAAAATACAATCAATTTGGCAGATACGGGATTGAATAACGTGAAAATTATGAATGCATATGGAATCCCCATAGATGTTAAAAACCAACACAAATATTCCGCACTTCTCCTTGAAGGAGCAAGTATCACTGCATCAGAATTGACATTTGAAGCAATCAATACTACTAGCATGCTAGTAATGGATTTTGCTAGTCCAACAATTACAGATAGTACATTTACCGTTGGAGTAGATGGAAGTGGATTCGGTGGCCCCGCGATATCTGCATTTAGCGCAGGTGTTGGAATATTGTCTGCATTTAATTTAGAATCTAGTACTTTCACAGGTACAGACAATGGTTGTGGTCAGCAAGATGGCGGAAAGAGTACGATTTGGGTAGAGGATAGTTTCATTGATTTCGAGAGTATTTCTATTAGTTCTTCTGATTATGGCGTATATATGTATCAATCTTCAGGGGAATTGACTAATTCAGATTTCGATGTTACATGTAATGGGATTGATGTCAATAGTCACAAAATTACAGGTGATGTTTCACATCCACTTCATATTGATTCAGTTGAAGTTGTAACAGCAGAGGGTGCACCTATTACAGCTTTTGACAATGGATTGGTGGTTATTGAGAATTCTGACTTTTCAGGAGCAGAAGATGGTTCAGGAATATCTGTTCGAGAATCTAGACTTGAAGTTAGGACCAGCACAATTGGTCCTGTTTCTGGATGGAATGGGCTGTGGATAAGAGGTTCAAGTGACGTAATTGCTGAGAACAATGTTTTCCAGGATATTGCAAAAGAACCAGTTCTAATTGGTGAATATCATTATCGTCAAAGTGGCTGGACTGTGGGAGATCCAAGACCTGCTAGACTGCATTTTGCTAATAACACAATTAACAATGTTACAGGAACAGACTGTAAAGCAGACAAAGTATATTCTGCAGCTCATGGCTTTTCAGATGGAGAGTTCATTTGTCCTGCAATACATGTATTTATGGCATCGGCGAGTATACATGATAATACTATAAATCAAGCAGCAGGAGAAGGATTACGTGTTACTGCAGGAATAGTAGATGTGCAGAGAAATACTTTCGAAGCAGGTGAAGTGGGTACTAGGATATCCCACTACGATACTGATTACCCTATTTATGATACAACTCTTGCGGGGAAATATGGCTCTATTGCATATTTTTCAGAAAATACATGGAATGTAGGAGGACAAACATATAACATCACAAATAGTAGAGTTTCAGTACAATCAGAGGAATTAGCTTCACCCAGTATTGCAGGCGTTTTCCCTATTGGAATGCAATGGATGGGCGCCTCACTTACTTGTGAACCAGCAATGCTTACTGATTGTGTTCAAGTCCCCCCCTATTATAGTGGCACTTACAAGGAAGAAATGATACCAGTTAATTTCCCTATGAGTTTGGATTTAACTTCAAATGCAACAGTATTTACTTTTGCCAATTTGACCAATTTCAATCTCGATAAGATTTTGTTGGATAACTCACCAGGACCATGGCAAAATCAAGTATTAGCTGGAGAATTAGTTAGATATAGGGTCCTTGCTAAAGGGGCTTTTGTTCCAGATGCTGATGTTGTAATCAAGAATAGCCATGGGAATACCTTATACAATCTTTCAACGGACGGATTTGGCTTTACCCCCTGGATTGTACTCCCGAGTGATTTCCACCTTGATTTCCGAGGAAATGGAAATAACCCAGATGGTTTTGTAACAGATCCTTTAGAGAATTCTTGTCAAGATGGGTTTGATAATGATGGGGATTTACTTTATGACCTAGATGATGATGATTGTGCAAATGGTGGAAGAGAAATTTCTTCATATTTCATCTCAGGATGGAAATTTGGAAAGGGTTCTACACAAAGCACACTGCAATTAAATAACCAAGTAGATGCAGTTTTGAATCTAGATAATGAGATACCTTCTGTGGTACTTGATGCGAATTATGTGGATAGCAGTTCTTTCGTGAGAACAATATCTGTTACAGGGTCTGCATATGACGGTGCAGGTTATCTGGGGTATGGTTCTGATTGGGAGGCTACATTAGGTCACATGGGAACGATATTAGGAGTGGATGTAAAAGTTCCTGGTTTGACATGGGATGATGCGATTAGTGCAGTTGACACTAGTGGTGCAACACCTGGTGTGGTGACAAAATACAATCATCCATTCAAGACATGGTTATTTGAATGGGATATGGTGAATGATGCAGAAGATGATTATACTTTTGAGTTCAGAGCATGGGATGGTGTTGATTACAGCCCAGTTGTTTCAAGGTTGTTTAAATTGAACACCATGCCACCATTAACAACAGTTACATCACCAACTGATTTCTCATCTCACCCTGAGAATACCAATGATAATCAGATTACATTTACAGGTATAGCGTATGATTCTTATTCAGGTGTATTAGGCAGTGACATTGATCGAGTTTGGGTCAAGATTACGAAACCTGACGGCAGCACATATCCTACAGGTAAGTCGCCAGCAGGAACTGATTGGTCATATGTATGGCAAATTCCATCGGATGCACCATCAGGAGATTATACCTTCGAGTTGTGGGTTAGTGATTCTGATTTTTGTCAAGGTGATGTTGGCGAGTGTCAATCAACAATATTGAATTTAAATATTGATAATGAGAATGTCAGACCATTAGTTGATATTGTATCTCCTAAAGCAGGCGATGACCCCCTCACTGCAAGTGAGAACACGATTATTAGTGGGTGGGCCATTGATAATGATGGTGACATTACTAGAGTTGAGTTGGATATCTATGATATGGGTAAACAAATTTGGTTGTCGAATGCACCAAGCAATATCTATGACTTTGATACAATAGGTGGTTGGACTGCTGTATGGGATACATCCAATTTAGCACATTTAGGTGAGTACAGAATAGATGCTAAATCCTTTGATGGTTTTGATTACAGCCTGACAACGAGTGTCTATGTAGAGATTAGTAATCCTCCTGATCAAGGTAATACAGCACCAGTTTTCAATGCCAGTGGATTCAATGGTGAACCATGGACGCCAAGCATTGAAATTTTTTGTGACAAAGGTAGCAGTTCCACAGATATGTGTGGAGGTGGAGTATACATTGAATTAGACAATTATTTTGTAGACCCTGAAGGTGCAGAACTTACATATTCAATTGATGACTCATTGTTAGATGATGCAACATGGACAGATGATCATCGCTACAATGTTATCACAATTAGTTCGGATGGAATTGTACACTACGATCCAGTTAGCATGAAAACATATAGTCAAGATGCAAGTGAATGGAGTCTTTTACAGGTACAATTCGTAGTCTCTGATCAGTACTCTTCAAAAGCATATTCAAGCCCAGTCAATTTGATTGTGCGTGTGGTAGATTTTTCTTGGGAAAGAGTTGATTCAGGTTTGGTATCTGGTGATGACAATGCAGTTTTTGCAGGTCAGGGAAGACCAGGAGTTGAAGTCACTGCAAGATTGAATGACGGAAGTAGGTTATTACTGAATTCTACTATTGTAGATGAGAATGGTAATTGGAGAATGGAAATTTCTCAAACAATGCTCGGAGATGGAAATCATGATATCATGTTTGAATATTCTGGTGAAGATTATTCTGTAGCAACCTCACTTCAATCAGGTCAATTTGAAGAGGGGAGTTTACTCTGGTTATGGATAGTAATAGGAGTAGTGGTAGTAGTAGTACTATCCGGATTACTGGTATATTTCTTCGTGGAAATTGAAATCGATGATGATGATTATCTGGAGGAGTCTGAAGGAGATTTAGAAGAAGATCCATATGCTTGGGCTAAAACAAATCAACCAACTGCAGAAGTGGCCCAGCCACAAGCAGCAGACATTGCTCAACCAGTTCAGCAAACACCACAACAAACTTATCCTGGATGGATTTGGGATCAAAATACAAATCAGTGGGTAAAAGACCCCAATTATCCTCAGTGAGGGACATTGAGACAAAAGTTTGATATGCTTTTGCGTATAAATATTAAGGGTAGGTCTAAAATATGTCGCATCCGAAACCAGGAGTACATGAGAGAATACTGTTACACTTACGTGATTTTACAGATTTTTCAGAATCAGTAGAAGTACCCTTTGCATTGTCTCAAATGGGAATTGCGAATGCAGTTTCTATTGCAAGATCAAATGTCCCTCGTGCTATTGCTGGATTGAAAGATCAAGGTTTATTAATTGAAAAACAAGCTCATGTATCTGGAGTCTCAAGGAAGAGGAAGGCTTACTTTTTGACAGATACAGGTATGCAATTAGCAGATGAAACATGGGTGCGAATCTCGGAGCACCCTATTAGAATAATTGTTAGTGATACTGAATCACATAATACTACATTGGGAGGTGCAGTTGATGTAATCCCATTTTCAATGAAGTCAGTAGATGTGCTAAGATATTTAGATGATAGTAGCATTATAGATGTAAGGGGATTAACGGCTGATTTGATTGAACGCGACCTATCAAAACGTGTGGAAAAGCAATTGATATCATCTTTAGCAGACATCCCACGTTTAAGGCATTTCTACGGACGTGAAAGTGAACTAGACACAATGGTGAAATTACTAGAACCGCGTTCAACAACTTTGATAGTTCCAGGTATAGCTGGAATTGGAAAAACAAGTTTAGCTGCCAAATTACTAGAACGATTTACTCATAAAAGGAATCTATTATATCACCGCTGTCAAGATTGGGATGGAGCAAGGTCATTTCTTGAGGCTGCAGCAGACTGGCTTTCAACAATAGGAAACCATGTGCTTTCAGATTATCTTTCTGCAACACCAGTGCCACGTGCTAGTGATTCTAGTAGAATACTCTCTGACGCTCTTTCATCAATTCCTTCTTTAATCGTTATTGATGATTATCATAAAGTGAATGATGAGGTGTTGCACCAAATAATAAAAACTCTTGCACAGCGTCTTATCGATATTGATGAATTAGTTGGTCTAGTGATTTTTTCAAGGTCATACCGCCCCCTTGTTCCGTCTAAAGATGTAGAAGGGAGAATAGTTAGTTTGGTAATACCTTTGGATGGTTTAGATTTAGTTGCCTCTCGTAATTTGTTGACAACATTTACAGATATTGACGATACAGAATTTATCTATATACATAATTTGGCAAGAGGCCATCCACTTGTTCTTGAATTAATTAATCGAGGTGCACCAACAATGGAACATCATTTGACTCTTGAAAGATATGTGTCATTGGAGATTTTCAATAAATTATCTGCTGAAGAAAAGAGGTTACTCAGTGCATTAGCAATATTTAGAGAACCAATATCTTTGGATGCATTAACCGCTCAGGACCTAAATCTTGATGTTTTAGATAATTTAGTTGAACAAGGGTTGGCAAGGCAGGCTGATTCACAAAACTACGATGTTCATGATCTAATCAGGGAATTCATCATTGTGGGTATCGATGATAAAACTCAAAGAGAGTTACATCAATATGCCGCAAAATGGTATGAAAATAAACTAAATACTCCAGAAGAACATATTGAATATTTGCATCACCTAATAGGTTCAGATGATTCAAATAAAGCAGCAAACGCTATTTCAGAAAGTGGTAAAACTCTAATCAACAGCGGCCATATAGAATTACTTTCATTAATTGAGAAATTATTGGTTGAAAAATTAGATAACTCAATCGAGGCAACACTTCAACAATTGAGGGGTGATATATTGACCTTGCAAGGTAGGTGGGATGAAGCAGAAGAAGCCTATTCAGCAGCAATGGAGCATTCAAAGGAGGCTAAAGATGTGCTACTCGAGAGTCAGTTACTTTCTAGTAGTGCGGATTTGGCTTGGAAAAAAGGAGAATCCGACAGGGCACTTTCCATGCATTCAGACGCACTAGAAAGATTCATAAAATTGAAAGATTCAGTAGGTGCTGCTAGAACTTACAATAATATGGGATATATTTTCAGACGTCAAGGAAATAAGACTCAGGCGATAAAGGCCTATGAAGAAGTCGAAACAGTACTTAATTCTGAAATTGATAATGTGGAACTAATTTCCTCAAGAATCAATTTGGCTAGGGCATATTTGGAAATGGGAGAAGTAGAAAGAGCGAGAGAGCACGCATTGTTCTCACATGACGCAACTCTAGACTCAGGTGACATGTATCTGCATGCTAGGGCTAGAGCTGTTTTAGGAAGACTTTATGCAAAAACCGGAGATTCAGATCTTGCATTGCACCATTATTCGGAAGCTTTAGAAGTACTTGGAGATGAAGGAGACACACATAGCCAAATTGAGATTTCCATGCTACTTGGAGAGGTTTTGGAAGATTCAGGTAAAAAAGAAGACGCATTAGAGAGATATCGTGAATGTCTTGTACTTGCAGAAGCCAACGATTTTCCAATCTTAGTGGGTGAATTACTTGCGAGATTAGGAAACGCAGCTCCAGATATGCAACGTAGAATGGATTATCTTCAAAGAGCACTAAATGTGTTCAGAGATATTGGTGCTAAGGGCAGGATGCAAGAAGTACAAATGCAGGTCCACGAAGCTATCATGGGACGAAACTAGAGCCCGGGTTGTTTATCGGTAACCGTGATTTGCTGGTTTTCAAGAACAACCCATACTTTACTCAAACCCGATAATTTCACATTTCCAGAATGTGGCACTGCAGTTGCAGATGAAATCACAATTTGATGTAGGTATTCACCATTAGAATCGACAATCTCAACACTGCTGTCTGTTATTATCAGTGTAATCTCAATAGTTGATGATTCAGTAATTAGTAATTCTACAGGTTCAGCATAAGTTGAATTCACATTTCCTCTAGCTACTTCATCTGCACGTTCAATTGCCGAAGATATACGTTCTGTATTTTCTTGCATGGCTTGATAACTCCAACGTTGCTTTGTTGCTTGTTCAATATCCCATACCCATAATGAAAATAGTGAAAGCAACATTACTCCAAGCATGAATGTAAACACATACCCAATCTCGGTAGCAGCAGCCTCATTATTATCCTTCAATCGTCTTCGACATCTACTCATCCACTCACCTCTTTTGAATCATATGTCATGGATGTACTTTGTAGGTTGAATTGTATTGGTTTTCCTTGAGTGTGGTATACATTGATTCCATCAGAGGTATGTATCCAACCCATATAGTCGTTAAGCATATTTATTTGCCCAGGGAATGCAGTCCAATCTGATGAATACGTCAAATCTTTTGCAGACCAAACTGCAATTGCTTCGGAATAATCACCTTCCCAACCTCTGCGAACATCCCAAGCCATAGATGAGGTGTGTTGCATTCTAAAATCAATTTCAATCGTACTTACTACAGAAGAACTTCCAGATACCGAATCATCAGATGGAACAACTAATGGAATACTTGCAGCTAAACGTTCACCTGGACCGTCTCTAGATTCAGGTCCAAGTAGTATCTTTGGATATTGTTCAGGATGGTTTGTCATTACCACACCACCTTTAGTGGTAACTTCAAGTCCTGAAATACTACTGTCGAATTTGTAGATTAAATTAGGCATGTAAAATCCCCAAGCATTTGCTAGGGGTGTTAATATACCACTGTCACTCTGACCAAAAATCTCAATCATAACACCATCGGGATGCAATCCTTCTTTCCATGAATTTTTCACATAATCGATATTGTTTACTGAACTTCTTTCCCATGGCAGTATTGCTGAAATCCATCCACTGGCCCTAATATTTAGGGAGACACACCTTTCACTTCCATCGGGATGAATTTCGGTCATTCCAGATTGACCTGCAGAAATTATAATCGAAATCGGATCTAATGTTTTGTTGGCAATAATTTCAACTACCTCATCATTTGTGATGTCAGTATCTAACCATTCATCACCATGCTGTGCTTCAAATTCACTACCACTTATGTTGTATTTCGAATTGATTCCTGCAACTTGGGTGTTAACAGCAATGCTTCCTAAATCAGGGTTTGATGCAGAACCACCATTGGTTGGTGCATGTGTGTAAAAATTATGTCCACTTTTTCTACCAGTGTCATTGGAGTAAATTTGTGAAATACTACTTGGTCTCCATGTGTCAGTTCCAATTGAATCCGCAATCCAATCTAAATGTACGGGCCCACTTGTTGAAATTAATAATGAATCCATCATGGAATTTGTTGGTGGCCATTGTACTCTGAATATCTCTTTCCCAGGCACCGAATTAGATACACCATCCCACTGCAAGGTTACAGGAGAATCATTTGGGTTTGTAAATAGTAACGAACCACTAGCAGATGGAGGAATGAAATTACTTCCAAGATAACTACCATTTATGTCTGGCCATGGAGTAGAACCTACTGCAAGACCAGAGTCAAAAGCAGAATTTCCTTTTACAATCATAAGTCTTGAATCATGGCTTGTAGAGATGTCCAATACACTTGGTCTATCTGTCTCGAATGTTTTCATCCATGTTGTATGGGAATTAGTAGATATTGAACTCATACTAACTTCTTTTCCATACGTACTTCTTAACTCCCAGTCAACGATTGTTCCACTTTCACTTACTATATATACAGTCGTATTTCCATCTAATAATGGCACTTTCCAAGATCTACCTTTACCATTTTTTGGATCTGGATTTGTAGATTCTAATGTGGTTGCACCCGACTCACCTTTAATCCAAACTACACTGAGTGGTGATGTTGATCGAATCCACGTTTCCCCAAACTCTCCTTCTGGGACATCGATTATTTTCATATCAGAATAACCTATTTTTAAATTATATGAACTCCCATTAGGTGGTTCAATTGAGGTATGACTTTGCTGTATATTTACATCAACATCTGTAATTCCTGCAGTAAGTGACGGAGCTGGCGTCATCATGATTTTTCCAGAGTCTGCAGGTATGCGGTAAATCCATGGCGATATTTCAGATGCTCTTAGGTCTGTAATACAATATCCAGAAACATCTCCAGTAGGATATTTGAATTCGAAATCTCGGTCAAAATTCATTACATTACGGATACTTAGACTATTTCCTTGGTACCAACTGGCAGAGTACCATGTTCCACCTTCATTCATTCCCCATTCTAAGTTTCCTTCAAGTGGATTAAATGTATACTCAGTACCATCCCCTGGCATTCCATTTTCAGCCAATCGGTTT
>CAYSJV010000019.1:15264-24047 GCA_964431435.1 uncultured Candidatus Poseidoniales archaeon | reverse complement strand
GTTCATAGATTGACAAAAAGTTCAAAAGATGCCAGAAAAATGTTAAGAATGCCTGGAGTAAGGTGGGGAATATTAGCCTACTTGATGGCAATGATGGGCCTAATGGTATTAATCATGGAATTATTGATTGATCCCACAACCTACTATTTTCCAGTAGTTGGTTTGATGTTTGCTTTAATCATCATCCCTGTATTTTTCTCACCATGGGAAACAATGATTGCACAATTAGACCAACTTAGAAAAAGTGATAGGAAAGCAAATTGGTTCGTACGGATGTTTCGCAGGTTTTGGGCATTTTTCATAATTGGTGGAGGTACTGTATTGGTACTTTGGTATGGGTACCGCCAACAAGGTGAATGGCTGAACCCCACTTGGATAACATATGCACTCCTCGTTTTCATGTCCCCTACAATTTTTGCTTATGGACGAATTGTTGGTGCATCTTGGAACATGCTGCTCTTATCAAAATGGAGAACTGTTAAAGGAAGGAAAACACCAATAAATCCTGATCGACCTCGAATCCTATCAAGATTAGCATCCCTTATCCTTGTTGTATTTTTGGTTAGTATGCCACTTACTGCAATTAATGGAATATTAACAGTAACTTACATAATTTTTGGTACTTTTGATGAAGTAACCATGTCTGAAATTTTAAATTATGGTGGTATTGTAGGCTACAAAATAACCAATTCTGCTCAATTACAAGACCTAATTGAAAAGTGGCAATGGCTAAAAAATGTACCAACTATATTAGCACTGTATTTGTCCTTGAATATTGCCATAGTTGGACTGGCATTTATCTTTGAATTGATTAGAAATTTATTCCTTGGAGGTCAAGAAATTGGTGGGAATGGTGGAGTGCGGTTGGCTAGCACTAGAGAAATAAGATCTGAAGACAAAGTTCAAAGCAAATTACTGTATTTTGCATTTGCAGGATTCAGTGGTTATACTGTCTTGTTGGTCGTTTTAACATGCTACAAAGAGTTTGCAACACTAATGCCTTTCACCGATTATCTTGAGAGAATCGGTTTCGATGAATTGATGATACTACAAACAACATGGACATTTATTGCTGCGGGTCAAACTGTATTCCTCATAGTTTGGATACTTAGTGCAGGGCGGTTTCTATCATTACGTAGTGTGAAATTTGATCTAGCACCTGATGAAAGAAGAAAAGGTGCATTTCGCAGAGGAAAAGGAGATTGGATGAAAGATTTTGTTGATCAAGCCGCCTTAAATGAAGACTTGGACCAATTAATAAGATTTCAAAATGAGTCTATATCTGGAGACCAATCCATGGTGAGGTTGGCTAAATCTAGAGCCAGGATGCATGAATTTGCAATCAGAGGGATGTGGCCAAGTGCAATTGATGATGCTAGGAAAGTGCTTGCGCAACAGGGTGGAAATGATGATGAGGCAAGAATGATTATAGCTGTTGGGCATCTTGCGTGCAGAAGAATTGATGCAGCCAAAGAGGTATTATTTGACCTAATACAAGACGATGAATATGATGAACCAGAAACAATGAATTTTGTTGCGGACTACATGGACCCCTGGCAAGGAAAAATAGACAATGATGACCTATGGGATTGGGAAGCGAATCCAGTTATAGATAATGTAAGAGACCTAGTAGACAGACTGACTTATTGGTCACCAAAATCACGTAACCCTTCTGCAAACAAAGATAGATTGACACTGCTTTCAGAGATATCTCAAGTTGCTACTATGCGTTCTCAGCGTCTTAATGATAAAGCATTAGAGATGGCAATTGCAGTGTTGAAAAAGAATCCACAAATGGTGCGTGCAAGAATTGCTGTGGCATTGTGCTTGATAGACAAAGGTGATTGGTATTTGGCTCTTGATTTATATGAAAGTCTTTCAGAAATTGCTGCTGCTGATCCAAGGGTCGACGCGTTAGGCGAAATATTAGGAATTGAAACGAATAGTAGCGAGTTCGAAGTAATACTTGCAAAGTCAAAAACCAAGAATATGAAAGACTACATAGACAAGGTTCCAGCCAACCCAATTATAGCACTAAATTCTCCAAAATCTGCAGATGTAGCGTTGAATGCGAATATTATGGTCGCTGCAGAAGCAGCAGTAATGAAGGGAGTTAATCCACAATATAGTAGAGGTTTCTTCATGCAATTACTCAACACGATGATTGTATGGCCTGGGATTATACTTTGTGGATATTTAGCACACATATATGTCAACAGACCACTGATAGGTTTAATCACATCAAGTGCGTTATTTTTCACATATATATTCACACAAAGGTTACGAAGAAGCCAAAGAAGGCTAATACGACATAGAGATCAAAAAGCAATGGTTGCTTATGCAAAACGACTCAAAAGAAGTAAAGTAAATTTGGATCCATCCACAATACCTGTAGGAAACCACCTGTTGTTAAGCGGCATATTGGTCACTGTGAACAAAGTTGTATATGATGTTGGATTTCCGGGATGGATGGTTAAACGTATAGATCGTGTAAAAAGTATAAAGTCTACACTAAGAAAAAGAAGTTTGGCGATTTCATCAGCAAAACCGCCGCGCTACAAACCACTACCCAGAAGGTGGTGGAAAGAACATAGTAGAGCTATATTCAATGAAAGTACAAAATTAAAGAGTACACTAGAGAATATAATTTTAAGGAAATCAAAAATTGGGAATAAAAAGAAAAGAGGGCGGCGTTCGAAAAGAGGTGGATCTCGTCCAGGCGGGAGAAGAAATGAGGCCCCTATTGATTTTGGCACATCTTCAGTGACTAGTTCTGAGAATGCAGAAGAGATATATGAAGAAGAATATTATGAAGAGGATATTGAACAGAACGAAAATGATGGCTTCAGTATTGATTCATTTCTTACCAATAGAAGAGATATGCAAGATAAGTTTGAAGCAAGTGACACTGAAGAAGGGTATGATTTTACAATCTAGATCGATAAATCAGTAAATTTTGGTAGTGCATATGCTTCTTTACCGCCACTATCAAAGCAATATTTGACTGTATTAAATTGCTCTTTTATTTCTGATGACCTTTTTCTTACATCTTCATCTCTGCCCCCTTTTGCAACCAAAGATATCAATTCTGCAACCTCATCCATTGTATCTTCTACCATACCCAAACGCGTTAACTCGGGGGTCCCCAATCTTATGCCTGAAGGATACACAGCAGATGTATCACCTGGGAGCATATTTTTATTCATTATGATGCCTTGTGATTCCGCCCTTAGACTAAAGTCAGCACCTCCACCATAGTCCCTAACATCAACTAATACTGTGTGACTTTCTGTGAAGCCATGGTCAGAAGCAAAAACTGACATATCCCTATTCCAAAGTCCCTCTGCAAGAGCTTTTGCATTTTTGATAATTTGAGTTGCGTAATCTTCCTGATATTCCAAAGCCTCAGCCAAACTGACTCCCAAAGCCGCTACCTTGTGTAAATGATGATTTGAATGGACACCTGGGAAAACCTTACTCCGAAGGGACTTATGCAAACTTTTTCCTGTAGGAAGCTCTGTATCCTGATTTGCAAGAATTATTCCATGTTGTGGTCCAGGGAATGTCTTATGCGTAGATGCAGTAACAACGTCTACACCATCGCCCAGTGGATCCTGAAATTTGTTACCTGCAATTAACCCAAGAACATGTGCAGCATCATACATCACACTTGCACCGACTTCTCTTGCTGCCTCAATGAGCGGTTCTAAATCGCTTGGAAACAAATACACTGATTGTCCAAAGTAACATATTCTTGGAGATTCATTTTTTATCGCTAACAATGCTAAATCTGTATCAATAGACATTGTTTCTGGTATTGAAGGATAAGTGATTGTCTCTAGTCCCCTAAGGCCTGCGGCACCGAACCTCTGCGTAGAAATATGTGCACCTGCAGCAAGTTCGGGGGCCATGAAAGTGTCACCTGGGGATGCAAGTGTGAATAGTGCGGAAATATTTGCAGCAGTTCCTGAAACTGGCCTCACATCTGCAAATGGAGATTTAAAAACTCTCTTTGCAAGGTTTTCTGTCAAAGATTCAATTGGATCGAAATCTGCATTTCCTTCATAATACCGTTTACCAGGTAAACCTTCAGCATAACGATTATGAAGATCGGTATTGAACATTTCCATTGCCAAGGGTGAAACTAAATTTTCGCTAGCAATAAGTGGTATACTTCTAGAAAATCTTTTGTGGTGCTGAATCACTTGTGATTGTATATAACTCAAATTATCCAATGGCCTAGAATCATCTGCAGGAAGCGCAGATGGTTCTGGAAATTCCTTTCCGCCTGATTCTAGCACAGCATGTGTTGGTATGAACCGGATTATAGTCATAGGGTTGTGTGAAATACACAGGTGAGGGTAAAATACATTTCAGTGATTTTGCTCGAGCGTTCATGCCAATTGTAAATTCACCCGATTTGGAATACTCGATTGAGTTAGAAAACAAACTTCTCAAAAGATTTAGATGGGTTAAAAGTGGACTATTGTTGGATACAAAATGTAGAAATGACCCTCACTGGCTTATTGATGCAAGTTCATTCTTGAAATGGTTTTCAGGCGTAGAAGATGTTCTGGGACTTCCAATTGGTAGGCGGATTGCCCATGCAGCATCCGAAAGTGAAGAATGGCGGATGTCACTATTAGGTGAAGTGCCAAAGCCATTTTTTAAACGGCGTCAAAGGCAACTAGAATGGATAAATTCAGAGTGGAATGTAAGGGGTTTAGGTCAACTGAATTACCTTCCGAAGATTAGTGAATTAGATGATGAATTCGAGGTTAGGGTAAAGGAACGTGTGTTGACTGCGCTCTCTGCTGGAATGGGTAATGCTAGCATTGAATTTCTTCTCAGCACTAGAACTAAATTTCGTTGGCAGGACATGGGTGAAAAAGATGGTTCGATTTTTCTTCAAGATGACAAAAGGGATGTTCCCGTGGCAAAAGAAATGATTCCTCTATGGGTCGACAGGAATAGAATCGAATGTGTAGATAACCCTAGAAACGAGTATAATAATCCAATGAAGAAACCAATACTAGAGTATCCAGGGAATTGGGAGTTGTTTGGAGTTAGGCACCACTTAATTGGCCTCGATTTAATTAACAGATTAGATGACATTGTAACACCATACCTTGCCGAACATAAGATTGATTCAGACACTCGCACGGAATGGGATCATGATGCGATTGACAAAGAAAAATCTGTGTTGTGGGATGCGTATGCAGAATCTGCATGTAAAATGTTTATTGATTCTGGTAATATTGCCATGATTGCAGAACCTGAACATTGGCATGGGGTATGTAATTCTGAATTAGCAGAAAAAGGACTTGGTCAATTATTAGAGGTTTCTAGTATTGATGAACATGGGGGCATCAGATTGAAATTCGGAGAAATATTTCATCCTGCAATAGTGACTGGGATACTACTCGGGTGTTGGTCGAGAGCCGAGGGACGAAATGGTGCTGCAAAATGGGCATTAGAGGGTCAAGAGTGTGTTATTTTATTAAAGTCACAGCGTGAAATCGCATAATAAATTAATAAATATTTATAAAAATCTCTAATATTTGATTATATCATTTATACTCAAGGTTTATGGCCAAACTGCTTTGTGGCACACCACGCACAATAGTGCGAAGTGGTGTTTTCCCCGATGGCATTGAATCATAACCAGATGGCATATGTAGCAATAATTGCAACAATGATGTTTGGAACTGCATTCATCGGATTTGAAGGAATCATGGATTCGGGAGTTAATTATGAAGATGCTGTAGGGGATGTAATTGTTGATGATGGATTAGAATCTAACTCATTAGATACTGACAACGATGGATTACCAGATAGGATGGAAAAAACACAATATGGGACAGATTTTCAAGATCCGGATACTGATAAAGATGGATTATCTGACGGTTGGGAAGTTGAGAATGGTTTAGATCCCTTAGATCCCGGTGATGCAGATGAAGGTACAGCCACGGTACCTGAGGATATTAGTAGCGAATGTTCTGAAATTAGTTTTGTAATAGAATATGGTGAAATAGTTACTGATGATGATGGTTTAACTTATCCACTTAGATATTTTGTATACACGTTGCCTGATGGTACGCAACGTGAATTCCAAGACCCAAATTCGCAATCCGCTGAAACGGGAGTATATTCAATACCTGAGGGAAAGGTAACTCAAATGACCACAGCGGTTGGTTTGTATTGCACTGGTGAAATCGACATAGATGATTCAGGCAGTCCCGAAAATGGACCTTTTGGAGACCCCGATAGAGACGGTTTGATTAATGCATTAGAAGCTGAGTTAGGTACAAACCCCAACTTGAGGGACAGTGATGCTGATGGATTGAATGACAAATGGGAAGCTGACAATATGATGGAAGTTGCTATACCTCCTGAAGGCACCATGATGCTGTTCGACCCTCTTGATGGGAATTGGGATTGCCCCCTGATTAATCTAGATGATAAACAATTTTTTGAGAGCCAATTTGAGGGAGAATGGGCAGATTACAAAACACCATTTGGAGATAATCCTAGTGGGCAATTCAGTTGTGATGCAGTAAGAGACCATGACCAGGATAGCGTAGTAAACTTCCTTGAAGAAAGGTTTGATATGAATCCGCATCTATCAGATAGTGACAATGATTTACTTCTTGACATTGAAGAAATTGGATATGGAACAATAGCACTAACTCAACAATGTGGTAAGCCACTACCGGTTGGCGATACAATTAGTAGACTCGCACCATTTACTCATGTAAGTGGGGACGAATTATCTTGGTTTATGGAAGATATGGATGGAGATGGAAGACTAAATGGCCCATCTGATTGGGATACAGATGGTGATGGTATGCCCGATGGTTACGAATATTGCTATTCTGATGCACAAGATCATCCAGATGACCCCAATACCCTTGACTTGCTAAATACCGCTAATTCATCAGATGCTTATCATGATTGGGATAATGATGGATTGAATAATTTCGAGGAGTACCAAATCGCATTGACATGGGGCTCAGATAATTTCACTAGCCCATGGTCGAAAGATACAGATAACGACGAGATGCCAGATGGGTGGGAGGCTGATCACAACATACATCCTAGTGATGGTGCTAACAGAAATGATGACCCTGATCATGACGGCTGGGATGCAAATGGAAATGGTGCTGTTACTTACAGTGATTTAGTAAGTACAGCAACGCTTAGAAATTTGATAGTTGAGATGGATACGCCTGTAGTCGCGAATGATACTGTTGGCTGGGTTGACACACTATTAGCTGGTGGAGTCCCTCTCACAGTTCCACTTCTTGCACCAACAGATGGCTATGTTTACGAAATATTATTCGAAGTTAATTCAAATGGAGTATGCGTGGTTGATTGTGAAATATTGACACGGAATGATGTGATTCTCGTGATTGTAGAAGAAGATGAAAGATTCACCAATATAATGGAATATCAAGCCAGAGATAGAGATAATGATGGAGAAGTAGATGGAAGATCTACAGATCCACTAAATCCTGACACAGATGGAGATGGACTTAACGATGGTATAGAAGTCATGGGGTGGGATATATTAGTTGTAAATAGAGGTGTGAACAACGTACATGTGACAAGCGACCCTGGCTTATGGGACACTGATAGTGATGGTCTTTCAGATTTCAGAGAGTTTAGTGAGGTCTGTGAACTTGGCTCCAATGCATCTAATCCAGACACTGATGGAGATGGTTTGGGTGATAGAGTAGAGGCTTTGGATGGATTCACGTGGCTAGATTCTGTAAATCAAACATTATACAATTATTCAACATCACCTTGTATGTTTGATACTGATAATGATGGATTGAGTGATGGAGAAGAAGTAATAACTGGACAAGATGGATACATTACCAATGCAAATGATTCAGATACAGACAATGATGGTTTGAAGGATGGAAATGAAGTACTATTTGTCCCAAGACCGTATCAAGAAGCTGTCAATCCACTAAACAATGACACAGATGGAGATGGAATGCTAGATGGTTGGGAAATGCAAGTATATTCAGATGAGGAAGGAACTCGGTCCCATAGTTTATGGATAGCTGTAGATATATGGGAAGACCCCACATGTGAGATTGATCCTTTTGCAGATCCACCACAACCTCCGAATTATTGTGACAGAGCACCAGGTGGTTATGTGTGGAATAGTTGGCTCACCGGATTTACATCCGAACCTAAATACCAATTGCATGAATTAAATTATAGCGGTTTTGCGTTCCCTGCTGATGTAGAAGGAAGATGGGCACTAAATCCGGGAATTGCTGCTTTGCCAGATGCTTTGTTTGACATTGATAATGATACATTGATGAACAGCATGGAAGCACCGGATAGATGGAATACAAATCCTGTGGACAAAGACACAGATACTGACGGATTGCCTGATGGTTGGGAAGTTCATTATAGTGAAATGGCACTATTGAGTGGATTATATGCACCCGAAGAATTCGAAGCATCTGGATCACGTGGACCAATGGACCCCTCTATTGCAGACAGTGATAATGATGGAATAAATGATGGTGAAGAAGATCCCGACAGTGATGGTTTAAACCGGACTGGATTGATTAACAAATATTGCCCTAATTACTACAACTCAGGAAATGCAAATTGTCACATAGACCCTGACACACCAGATGGAAAACAGTTCTATGATGATCTGGAGAACTATACAAATTATGAAGAGTATCTGAATGGTACAAATCCAATTAAAAATAATACAGATGGTGACGATTGGGATGATGGGCCCGAAGTTTATT
>CAYSJV010000019.1:0-15254 GCA_964431435.1 uncultured Candidatus Poseidoniales archaeon | reverse complement strand
GATGATGATAACATGGCAACAGGTTGGGAATATTATTTCCTACTAGACCCATTTGATGATGCTGATGCTATTATTGATTCAGATGGAGATGGGTATAAAAATTGGTGTGAATATAAATGGGATTCGAATCCAAGGGAAATCAATAGTTATCCTGGTCAAAATCAATTATGTGATGATTGGAATTCGTGAACATATCATCTAACCTTTCAAATGTGTATTGCAACACGTTGTGTGCACAGGGGTCCACTTAATGCACAAAAAATTCTTGAGTATTTGTATAATTATTTGTGCAAGCATACAGATTATGACAATCAATGATAATATTGTAAACATTAATGAAATATCAACCCATAGTAATTCGAATATAGAAAACAATGAATTACTATTAATTACTACTGAAAATGGCCTTCAGATGGGAGGTTTACATACAATAATAGGATTTAGTACGTCATCATCAAGCAATTTCGAATGGTACGTAAATGACACAAAAAACTCAGCAATAATCGTACAAGGAAATTCAAATACAAACAACAATGAATTAGACATTTTCACTTTTTCACAAAATCTAACAGCACAAGAAAAATGGGATTGGGAAGTTACAATTAATTTTAGTGCATCTGAAGAATGTAGTTGTTTATTTGAAATCACTCAACATCACAATGAAGGAGAATATTCTCGAAGCCAATTAGCACTATTTGTAGGTGATGAAATGACGAATTATGGGCCCATTCTGTTACTTGATCAAATAGGTTGGGTCACAGGAGATTCGCTAAACATCTCAGGGATTGTTATCGATGACCATAGAGATACAAACATTACATTTGATTTTTCAATATGTAAAATTGGTTATTGTGGTGTTGTAGATATTCCGCTCTCAACATTATTTGCCGAAAACATCACACTTGTTGAAATTAATGAGAAAATAAGTAGTTTTACATTTGAAATTTTCCTAGAGCAAATTATTCATGCTCAAAGCACATATGTAATTGATGATGGTGAATGGCGGATTACAGGGAGTGCAAACAATGAAGGAAATTTGGGTGGAAATAGCCACACTAAACCTGTAGCAAATATTAGTGCATACAAAAAAGTGATAGAATCAACAAATTTGATAATGGTTGATGCAAGTCATTCAAATGATTTTTATTGGGGCCGTGATGCACTCAAATATGATTGGAAAATTGAAGAAGATGGGTTCATGCGAGCACCAACAAGTTCTGAAATATTGAGTAGTAATATATTGGGTATTTCATCAGAAGATAATGGAACAATTATGATTACACTAACTGTTAGAGATGCCACTGGACTTTCAAATTCAACAACACATCAAATAGTGGTAGCAAATTCAAATCCGACAGCTGTCATGAGTATAGATGGGAAATATGTAAATTATAATGAAGTCATATTATTGGGTGACAATGACAGTTGGCCTTTGCAATCAATAAGTACTGATACGCCTAACGACATTTCAACTCTTCAGCATTCTTGGTACTTCGAAGGTGTGCTAATGGATGAGGGAGAAAATGCAGTACTCACATCTGAATATTTGTACAAAGAGACCGAGCACAAGTTAACCTTGAAAGTGACTGATAATGATGGTGCAGAAGATATGATAGCAGTATGGATAAAATTCGATGACTCAAAACAAGATAGTTTTGATTCGGGGTTGAATTTGAATAGTCCATACCTAATTCTAGTATTAATGCTCATACCATTGGCAGGGTTACTTTTCTATACAAGAAAAGTGAAAGGAAAAACAAGATCGCTACCAAAATGGAAAAAGTAATTCACACAAAAAAATAGATTCCCTTTTAGTGCTAATCTGCATAGATGGTATTCAAAGAGGGGAGTGTTGTCGGACATCCCATGTTCGGTGATGCATTAGCTAATGTTGGTATGCCTCCCTCTAGTGTAAATAATGAGGAATATTCAATAAGACAACGCAACTTATTTGAAAAAATACCGAATAAATCAGCAGTACTAATATGTGCAAATCCTGTTGCAATAAGATCAAATGATGTTCATTATCCATTTCGTACCAATAGTGATCTTCTATACCTTACTGGATGGGTAGAAGAAGAAGCCGTTCTGTTTGCAAAGAAAAATGAAAAAGGGAATGTCAAAACCACATTATTTGTAAAACCGAATGACCTCGAAAAAGAAATTTGGGAAGGACGTAGATTAGGTATTGATGGGGCAAAAGAAATATGTCCTATCGATGATGCAATGCCTATTGAATCAGCTGAAAAATATATAAAATCAGAAATTAAAGATGTGGAAGAAATTTTTCACCAAATGAATAAAAATATAAACATTGATGAAATTGTGTTATCTACAATTTCTGATAGAACTAGAAAAAGGCAAAAACAGGGTGGTGGGCCAATGAAAATTACTGACCCAAGTAATATACTTTCAGAATTAAGATTACGTAAATCAGAAAAGGAAATTGAACTTATTAAACACGCATGTGAAATAACTGCATCAACACATATCGAGGCTATCAAGTTCACAAGACCTAACATGGGTGAATGGCAGCTTCAAGGTTTCATAGAAGGTTGCTTTAGATTTTGTGGATCAGCGGGATGGGCATATCCCAGTATAGTTGGCAGTGGAGATAATGCAACAATATTACATTACAAAACTAACGAGGACATTATGAATTCAGGTGATTTAGTTCTTGTAGACGCTGGAGCTGAATATGAAGGATATGCTGCCGACATTACTAGGACATGGCCAGTTAACGGGAAATTTACTCCAGAACAGGAAGAAATTTACAATCTGGTGCTCGAATCTCAGAAGGCTGCAATTGATGCTTGTGTAGTAGGTAATCCATGCAATTCCCATCATATTGCCGCAAGTAAAGTATTGAAAGAGGGCTTAGTAAAATTGGGGATAATAGACAAAGATGCTAAGGACTTAGATGCAGAACTAAAAAAATATTTTATGCATGGAACCGGCCACTGGTTAGGGCTTGACGTTCATGATGTCGGGACATATGAGCCTGATGGCGATGCGCGTGTCTATGAATCAGGTATGGTGATAACCGTAGAGCCAGGGTTATATTTCGCAAAATGGAGAGATGATCTGCCTGATTTAGATGATAAATGGAAAGGGATAGGTGTGCGAATAGAAGATGATGTACTAATAACAAATAATGGTCCTGATGTATTGACCACAATGTGCCCTAAAGAAATAAATGAAATTGAATCCTTAATGAAACTCAATTAAACCCGGCGAATGTAGATATTGAAAAATTACCCTGTGCACCTTGTGTGCCCGCTAATCCATTGACACCTCCGCCAGAACCGGCTCCTCCTGAACCTCCTGAACCACTTGATACTGCTGTAGTACCTGAGTTTGATAGTCCATTAACTACTGTCTGTATACTAACAAAACCACCTGAGCCGCCGCCACCACCGTGACCACCATCATAAACAACCATGAGCATGCCCGAATTTGAGTTACCACCATCTCCGCCAATACCACCACTAGTTGCAACAGTACCTGATTGTTGTATTGTAACATAATTTGCTATGATGAATATGCTGCCACCACTACCTCCACCTGCACCTTGTTCTCCAGCTCCATTACCACCAGTTCCAGTTTGTCCAGAGCCACCATCTGAAGTAATCTGACCTCCAATATCAATTAGCCTTGCAATCAGTAGAATATATCCCCCTCCTTTTCCACCTGTGGCCACAGAATTTGCCCCAGATGTATTGCCCCCACTGGATCCGGATTCTGTTCCATTACCATAAGAAAGACCACCTGAATTTACAGAGGTACCTCCGTCACCACCAGATCCAGAATGCCCGCCCCCACTTCCACCTGAGCCTGAATTTGCAGAGTTACCTGCGCGTTGTACACCATCTAAACCCTTACCAGTACCACCCCAAATTTTTGCGTCAGCGGTAACAACACATCCATTATTAATATGGATTTCATTTGCAATGATTGTAAGTTCTCCATCAACTTCAATTTGGCCTCCAGGTGTACAAAGCAATACATTAACTGATTGAAGGCCAGACAATTGAACTGTAGTTGAAATAGTCATGTTTTGTGTTCCTGCTCCTGGCACACCTCCTGATAACTGTGAAACATTCACATAATACACAACATAAGATACCAATTCAATCCGTTGACCGGTACCACCACCTTCATTTTGTGGAATATAATTTTGGCCATCGTAAAGCCCCTGATAACTCAAATTGTTTTCACCATTCGTGTTAATCCACGAAGTAATATCGTGCGTCCATTGCTTAACGTCCTGGCCTGCACACCATCCAGCCCTACCGAATGGCCAAGAGCCAAGTTGATTAGCTACAACACCTAATTCTGTCTCTTTCATACAACCTTCCCTGTCTGAAGCCACAGTTGTATTACCCGCCATAGGGTGATCTTCTTGTGTACTAAAACCATTCAAGGTGAATCTATGCTCATGATTACAAAATTCTGCGCAATTTGCATCATCATTACCAAAACCATGCCCCGTGGCAATTGATACTAGTTCTGATTTGATCATATTTGATGGGATTGACATTTGATGGGATCTTTTATACAGACTTTCATTATTGTATTCTCCTCTAAACGATCCCCCTGAGAATAGATATTCTCCTGAACTTGCTCTCAATCCATCATCTTCCCATGTTGACAATAGCGCTATGATAGTTAGTGATCCTTTGTTAGCCCCACTATACTTAAACTCCATTAAATCTCCATTTAGTAACATAAATAAAAATGGACTAATATCTGTTAACCATTTTCCTTCTCTTCCATATGTTGTAATGTATCTTACAAATTCGTTCCCGCAAGTTGAATGGTTGTCAACTTCACTACAGATATTGAGATATTGAAGGTAATCCCATTCATGGCATCCACCATACCTATCGACAGTCCCATCACCGTCATCATCAATACCATATCTGTTCTTATGTTCATCGCATGCATGATATGAATATATTTCTAGAGTATTGAAATCTTCCATAGTGTTAGAATTTGGAAATGTTGCATTAGTATAACTGTTATATCCAGAACTCCAACCACCGTTATGCCAATCTTCATTGAATATATCTACTTGAGTTATAGCGGGGTCTTCTAATCGAATCTCAGACATAAATTCAGAGTTATACATCACTGCTTCCGTTGCAATGTAATCCATTCGATATTCAGGTTCACTTGTCCATTGTCGTGCCCAGTTATACAAACTACCTATTTCTCGCCATTTTTGGAAACGATCTATCCCATAATAAAATGACAACCAATCTCCAATCACATCCCCCAATCCGCCAGTGATTGACCATGCTTGTTGGTCTATGAAATGAATGTGTGTTTGCCAGTGTATCTTTTCCTCATTCGGCAAGGTATTGATGTAATTATTTACTCTTGTCTGTACACTTAGCATATCATTATGGTAACTTGAATCAAATGATCCAAAGAAAAAGTGTGTGTTTTCATCAGGTAATAATTCAATCAAATCACTTACGTCCTGATTCCAGAGTGCTGTATTGTATGAAGACTGACCATACTTAAAAAAGAACAGATAGTTATCTTCACCATCCCAGTTGTTTTGAAATGACCAGCTACCGCCTAAAGTACTAATCGTGAAACTTGATGCTGTATCCATTGGATTGAAACCATAAGGTCCAGTAGACCATGTTACTGGCTTTTGTGAAACTGCACAGCCATTTATATCGATTGACCACCTAACTGGACTATTTGGACAATTATCATTGTTGAAAAAGATTCCATCTCCATCTCTATCTGCACATCCAAAAGAGTTGACATTTGAGATAAACTCAAATGGAGTATTATGGCATAAATCTTCATTGTACCAAATCCCGTCTCCGTCTCTATCTGCACATCCCACTCCGTTGACATAATTTGCAAATTCAAGGGGAGTGTCTGGGCAAATATCTTGAGAATCAACTACACCATCTTCATCTTCATCATTTTGGTAATCCGCACATCCGCGACTGTTTACTGTAGAGCCAATTATGGTTTTTTCACACTCATCACTACTATCATACACTCCATCATTATCATCATCATCATCTTCAGTACTATCCCTGCAACCATCTGAATCCCAATCAGTTTGGTTATTTGATATCCAGTATATATCACCAAGTGGGCATGAATCAATTCCATCATCTAATCCATCTCCATCATCATCCTGATCCTCATATAAATCCCAACATCCATCTCCATCTCTGTCAGTATTAGTATCTGAAATCCAACCAGTATACCCTACTGGACATGAATCTAATTGATCTTCAACACCGTCACCATCATCGTCACTATCTTCGAAAAGGTCTACACAACCATCTCCATCATAATCTGAAAATTCTGAGCCTGATGTACCAGATGAGCTCCAACCAATTAATCCAGTAGGGCATTCATCATTAATATCGAGTATACCATCATTATCATCATCAGTATCTTCATTCGAATCTTTACATCCATCTGCATCATAATCTGTCATTGACGTAGATAACCAATCCGAAGAACCATCTGGGCACATATCAAGTGAGTCTGGGATTCCATCGTCATCTGCATCGTCAGCCCCCTTTAGAATTAAATTGTAAGGCTGGGAACTCATGGTCACAGTCCAGTAACCACATGTTACTTCCAATACTCCAGATAAGTTATCATATATTTCACCAATAACAACGCTAAATCCCCCCTCATTCCCAAGTACAGGTTGATTTAATTGTCCGTTAATCCACAAACTATCTTCGATTTTGTAAACAATGGTGCAGGTATCAAGGTTATCGTGTTCTAACATACCTGTAAGAATCACAATCTCGCCTTTTTCTACTTCAGGATAAACTCCAATCTGAATAATAACTGGATCTTCAACTGGCACATCTATTGTTAAATTGGCTAGTACTGTTTCACTCTTTTGTCCACTATCATCTACCACAAATCCTTGAACTTCCCACATCCCAGGTTCATCTATTGAGACTGCAACATCCCAATTACCATTTGCATCTGGATAGAAAAACGGTACAGCAAAGGGGGATGACAACTCATCATTAGGTATTAGTGCAAGATATATCTTATTTTGGCTGGGGTTTTCATCAATAACTGAACCGGATAATATTACAAGTTCACCATATGTTACAGTTTTATCCTGGTGTTGAAGGACTGGTATGTTGTCAGTAACTGGTTGATTGTCATCATTACTGTCCTCTTGATCATTTATTGTCTCTGCTGGTGAATCATCCAAAAAACCAGTACAGCCAGACATCAGCATCAACAATATCAAAAGAAGGCTGCTATATCTCTTTGACACCATTACTATGTGGTAATTGTATACCCCTCATAAGTATATATGAGGAATGCTATGGGATGGGGATTTAGTTGACTGTTAATTCTAATCTACCATCTTGTACTGGTAGTTTTTCAACTGAATAAGGGCCATTGCCATGTTTTACAGTAAGGGGCATCACCCAATAGAGGGGTGTTCCTCTGCTACGCTCAAGTTTAACAACCAATTCCCAATGTACTCTTATAATTCTCCCAGTTTGTGTACCTGGCCAATTTCCATTTGGTGGTTCTAAAACAAAATCACCAATTTTTTGATTTAATTTTATTTGTGTACCTTTAGCATGAATTCTCAATGGTGGAAGGAAGATACCACCTGGAGCGTCGTGTGATTGAATGGGAGTCGATTCACCAATATCTGTGCCATCTGAAAGTCCTTCAACCCAGTAATGAGGTAAAGGTGTTGAAAGGCCTGCAGGAGGTTGACTATCCGCACTAGAATCATGACATTCCAGCATCATCTCCCTAGAAGGTGATAACAAACCTACTTGCCACCAAATAGTAACATCCTCAATCCAATCTAACTCCTCGATACGACTAAGATTACCCACTAAGTTTTCATCTGAAGTTGGTATTCCCTCCAATTTTACAAGAGGTTCTGGATGTGATTGAGAAAGAAATATTCTTTGCCTGCCTAAATCAATAATATTGGCAGCGACTCTCATTAGCAATGGTGCCACTACAAAAGGTGCAACTATTACCAAAAGTAAAGGGTAATCTAGTAAACCTAATTTCACACTATTGTCCAAACCTTCTGGAAAGAAGTTGAGAGATAATAGCACTGGCTCAAACACATGCATAATTATTGAAAAAAGCAGTAAAACAACTGAAATAGGTATTATCTTTCGGGAAAATAAGTGTAATGAGTGTGGTGTTAGATACCATCCCTTTCGCTGTAAGTTTATCAAATCAGGATTGCTTTTTGTTTCAATAAACCCACTATCAGAGGTAGATGGAAGTTCTATCACCTCTGAATTATTTGTACAAATAAACTTTCTTTCTAAGAACCATGAGTCAGGAGAACCTAATTGAATTTCTGGACGACTAGATTCGATAATTCTTCGAACATCATCGATATCAGTAGATTTGGTTATTTTACGTCTTAAGGAACCCATTGGTAATTTATCAGGGGATCTTAAACTACTTTCAAAAGGTGGAAATCTCACCTTTATTATTTCAAATAATTCAAAATTATCCTTTGATTTACTCATTCCGGACCACCAATTCATTCCTCTTATGGGTAGTTGAGTCAAAAGGTGATGAATAAGATTGCTACGAAAATAACAGTGCAAAGCCCGCCTTCACTGCCATACCCCTAAATTCAGGAACAGTTTTTAGCAAAGCCAACCCCAGAGGAACAGGTTTATCGATATCTCCTTTTTCATTTATTAGTGATATTACTTCTGGCCTTGAAAATATCTTGAAGTTGTGTTCAAGTTCATCGTCATCTCTTGTAGTAACAAAAAAATCTCTTAATGCACGTGCCCTTTCATGTTCTTTCCTTATTTTTTCAATTGACTTACATGCTTTGCTAATTTTTTTCTGAGACAAATTATTCTGTTTAATTAAACGAGAGAGTTGGATGTGCGATTCATGTACATGTCGAAATCCAGGTCCTATACCTCCACCTGTTGTAGGCTTAGCTAAACCCGCTGCATCTCCGACAAGTAGAACCCTATCCTTCCAAGGTTTCCTTAGTACACCTCCAGGAATTGGCCCACAAAATCTTGCTGTTTCAATACAATTTTCAAATCTGTCTTTCCACATTTCATGGGACATTAGGCCATCCACCATTTCTTCACAACTCCTTCCATCTAAATCAGATGCACGTGCCCACATACCAACTCTATGTGTTTCACCATTCGGAACAACCCATGCAAAGAAACCTGGTGCAATATCTGATCCGGTATACATATCTAGCCATCCATCTTTCCCCTCGTAACCAGTAACTTCTACTTGATAACCAATCATCATCTCTTTCGGGATACCCATTTTAAAATTTCTTCTAACCCAACTATGTGCACCATCTGCTCCAATAATCAAATTACATTTGAGATTCAGTTCATTACCAGAGCTATTTACTACTACATCCACAAAATCAGTATGAACTTTTGCGTCAATTGGATGAGCGTCTAACAATAATTCAGCACCTGATTCCATTGCTTGTGCAACTACTGCTTGATCGAATTTCTTCCTACAAACTGAATATGTCCTTATGGTTTCATCAGTACCAACTGGAACCAAGGTACCATGTGGACTATGTATTCTTGCCCCACATATTTCTGTAAGTACTGTATCATACAAACCAACTAATTCCATAGCAGGTGGATTGACTAAACCTGCACATTGAAATGGTTTTCCAATTTCCAAATGTTCTTCAATCATTAAAACAGTACAATCTTGGTCTGCAAGTAATTTTGCCATAAAGCCGCCAACTGGACCTGCTCCAATTATTATGACATCATAATGTCCTTTGAGATTTGGCATGACTGCTCAGTGGGTCTCAATAATCCATCATTTATCAGAGTATGCAAATTATTTTTGTTTTCTTCGGCCTCTGCCTTTCATTCCTAATTTTTTACGCAGCAGTCCAATTAGTTGGCTTGCATTTCCTTCTCTCCCACCTGAAAGTTCAGAATATGATTTCAAATCAACTAAAGCACAAGCTTTCTCTTCATCTAACTCAGCCTGTTCCACCAAAGTTTCAATGAATTTTACTTGTTTTTCACTAGCTGGAGAGGGGCCTGTTTTTTCCTTTAATGCCTTAATGAGGTTGCTTGCTGTTTTCGAGGTTAACTCGTCTAAACTTTGCAACTCAACTAGTTCTAAAGCTTCTTTTTCGTCCATTTCGCATTGAGTCATTAATACCTTGATGAAATCAATTTGTTTATCTGAAGGTGGTGTGCCCTTTTTGACTAACTTATCCAATATATCACTCATTTCTGAACCGGTTAATTCGTCAACACTTTTTCCATTCAACAGATCTTCAATCTCATCGCTGCTAAGTCTTTTACAATGTCTTTCGAAAAAGTTTTTTTGTTTAAATGTGGGTTTTTCTCGTTTCTTTTCCTGGGCAGTTTCGTGTATATTCTTAAAATGTTTCAAAAACCCATGATATACTGAACCAGCACTTCTATCACCTGATTCCACTAAATCAAGTCTGACCTCCAAGTCAGCAGTAAATTCAGGTGAAAATAAGAAAGATATGGTTCCGTCATCTACTGGTGCTTCGTAATAGGGTGCAACTTCTTGCCACATCAGTTTACCATTATCGGTGGGGACAAGTGATCCTCCATCATCAAGTACACAATAAGGTGGAATAGTCTTTCTATTTCGATATTCTCTCTTTTGTTTTAATTTATTTATAGTACCAACCCACGTAGAAGGACGGCCAATTCCACGGGATTTCATTTCCTCAATCAAAGTGTGTTCCTTATATCTTGGCGGGGGTTTTGTCTCTTCGTCAATTAGTTTGGGGTTTTCTTCCTCATCATCCAAAGTTAATTTATTCCCTGTAGAAAAATCAAAATCGGGAGGAGATGTTGGAGGTAAACTTTTCACATCTGAAAATGCTAACTCCCAACCTAGATGTGTACACCAACTGACTGTACCTCGTAAATCCTTTTCAAATCCATCAACGTTACAAATTAGCGTCCTACGTTCATATGCTGACTTACTCATTTGGCTAGCAGCGAACCTCGCCCAAATTAATTTATACAATTTTGCCTGTTCAAGTGAAAGCCCATCAGGCATTCTTACATCAGGTCTAGTGGGCCGTATCGCCTCATGAGCATCTTGCACATTTTGTTTTGATTTAGATTTACCAATTACTCCGGCACCTAAATAGTCATCACCCCATTCTTGTGAAATATATGAACGGACAGATTCCCTTGCGGAGGTACTGGTTCTTGTAGAGTCGGTTCGCATGTAGGTTGTATGTCCTGCATTATACAATTCTGCAGCATACTTCATTACATTACTGGAACTCCATCCAAGAGTTACTCCTGCCGTTTTGATTAGTGTTTGAGTCTCGAAAGCCGGTTTAGGGTTTCTCGAATATGTGCCATCATTTACATCAGAAATATGTATGGTTCTATTCTTATTCAATGAGTCAATTGCATGAGTTGCTAATTCAGCATCAAATGTTCTTTCTTTGTTTATTTTTCCATCTCCATCTGCCCAAGCATCCTTGTCATCTTTATCATGGAATATTACTGAAAATACCACACCTTCACAATTAACTTTCACAGAATAATATGGTATTGGCTTGAATTTATCGCGTTCCATCTCACGTTCCACTAAAAATCCACAGGTTGGTGTCTGTACTCTACCCATGGAAGCCAAATCCCATGATTTTGCAAAATTAGATGCTCTATATCCTACTAAGCGATCTATCAAAATCCTCACAATTGCACCTTCAACTAAATTCATATCAACCTTAGTTGGATTTGAAAGTGCTTCAGTTACTGCTGATTCTGTAATCTCATTGAATGTAATACGAAATATATTTTCATACCCATTCTCTGTAAATATTTCAAATAATCTCCATGCGATGAATTCTCCTTCCCGATCAGGATCAGTTGCTACATATACACTCTTAACTTTCTTACTTTTTGCCTTTTTCAAGATCTCTGAAATGATTTTTTCAGAGCTTGATACCCTATTGCCACTTTTCCGATATACCCAATCCCAAGGTGGGGATGGAAGTTCATCATCTTTGGAATTCCAAAGTGCTTTGGAAGTATCAGGGTGAGGGGAGGGGTTTGAGGGTAAATTTTGGATGTGTCCTACGCAAGCCTCAACATAATAATCACTTCCAAGATACTTCTGAATAGTCTTAGATTTTGCTCCTGATTCTACAATTACAAGATCCATATTTTCCACCAACATCCCATATTGCAATTATTGATTTGCAAGAGTGCCTCGAAATGTTTGCCGGTTGGAAGGTATAAATAACCCCTTTCCTATTAATTTTTCAGACCTTACGTTAACAGGTATATAATACCTGTATCATAATAGAGTTTTCTTGAGAAAATAATAGCCGAATAAAATATTTGAGTATTAAGATGCATTTTTCATACTAATTCTACTCGATGATTCAGACCACTTTTCACTATGATCATCATCTACGCACCCCTCACATCCAGGGTATCCTGCAAATGCTAAGTCGATACAGTTTTTCTTGAAAGTGGGCCAGACTTTATCCAAATTTTCTTTGATCCAACATATCCTAATATCATCAGGTTCAATACCACCTAATTGAATTGAGGGGGTTCCATCAATTAGGATAATTATCTTGTCTATTCCACTTGTAGAAATTTCCTCTGATGTCAGAGTTAATGCCGGGTTTAAATCAGAAAGGGAAACAAGAAGTTCATGAAACTCATCCTCATAATTTTCAGGTAGATCATACTGAATTAATGTTCCACTTAGTAACCTCCTAGAGCATTCCCTTAATCCAGAAATATGACTTTGAGGAAGCGAGCCATCGAACATATCATCAACCCCCGTCATGCACAATGCTACTGTCCGTAAGATTTGAATTATATCGATAGGACGGGGGGAAGATAGCGCATGGTGAATCTAGAGGTAAAAGCACCTGGACTTACTATGAGTAATCCACTTATGCTCGCCAGTGGAATACAAGGTGCAAATGCAGCATCGCTTCATAGAGTCGCTGGCTCAAGTGCCGGTGGGATGGTTAGCAAAAGCATTGGGCCATCAAAAAGAGAAATGTATCCTGGCCCTGTATGCGTAG
This sequence comes from uncultured Candidatus Poseidoniales archaeon, assembly GCA_964431435.1. GTDB lineage: Archaea > Thermoplasmatota > Poseidoniia > Poseidoniales > Poseidoniaceae > CAYSJV01. The sequence continues at coordinate 2,173 of CAYSJV010000019.1, read as the reverse complement.
AAGCAGGTGAAAACATGGTCTTGAATGCGATGGGATTACCAAACCCAGGGGTAGATAAATTTTCAAAAATGATCTCTGAAGAAACTTTCGAAGTTCCATTATTAGTTTCAATTTTTGGTGGTGATCCAAAAGAATTTGCTGAAGTTGCAATGAAATTGGAAAAAGCGGGTGCTGAAGCATTTGAATTAAATCTATCATGTCCTCATTCAAAGCCTGGAAGTCGTGCATTGATTATTGGACAACAGCCAGAATTAATTGAAGAGGTAGTTGCTACTGTAAAATCCGCAGTAAATGTTCCTCTCTATGCGAAATTATCTCCAAATACAACAAGTATTGTGTCAGAAGCTAAAGCCGCAATTAAAGGTGGTATAGATGGACTATCGCTTATCAACACAGTTGCATCATTAGATATTGACCCCATGCTTGCAAGACCAATAATTGGAAATTTATTTTGTGGAATGAGTGGGCCGGCGGTTAGGCCAATTGCTCAAAAGAAATTATCAGAAGTGACACTAGCCATGCAAAGAGGTGAATTGGAATCAGTACCTGTGTTAGCCATGGGTGGGATTTCAAGCGGATTGGATGTTGCACGATTCATAATGCTTGGAGCTACTGCTGTCCAAATAGGAAGTGCACTTGTGTGGGATGATGTGAGTGCGTTTGACAGAATTTGTACTGAACTTGAAGAATTTATGGAATTAAGAGGTTATTCCAAACTAGATGAAATGCGAGGGATTGCACTTGATTCATTGGAGGGTGTTAAATGAAAATTCCACGCGGAAGTCCCCGAAATAAAGAATTTATTTCAAATACAAAAGGTCTTGTAAAAAAATGTGCAGAAATACTTGAGGAACGTGTTGGAAATGATGGCGTGACAATGATTCCTACACCTATGCCAATTACAAAAATTGATGTTGAGGCAAAAGATGTTGCAACAATCTGGATTAATGTCCCACATTCTGTTGCTGATAACTTTTCTGCTGGCCAATATTTCATGTGCTGGAACCCATATGATTCAGATGGGCAAATGGATAAACAGCATATTTGTAGCGAAAAACCCTACAGTGTGGGTGTAATAGAATATGAAACTGATTATGCAAAAGTCGGTTTTACTGTTAAGAATTTAGGGAGGCAAAGTGGAGAATTGATTAAACTCTCTGTGGGAGATTGGTTATCTATTAGAGGTCCGTTTGGAAATGGATTTCCTACGTTATCGGAAAAGGATGGACAAAAGATAATTTTGGTATCGGGAGGTATTGGATCAACACCCATGCATATGGCTGCTAGTGCCGCAAGAGCAAGTCACGGCAAAGATATAGAATTAATTGCAATAATGGGATTCCAAAACGCAGATGATGTTCATTATGTGGAGAGAATGGAAGATGTGTGTGACAAGGTGTACATAACCACTGATGATGGAAGTATAGGTACACGTGGTTTCCCTACGGTAGTACTAGAGGATTTACTAAGCAATAATGATGTAATTACAAGCATTTACACTTGTGGTCCTGAACCAATGATGAAAGCGGTCATAGATATGGCAGCCCCAAATTCAAAGATACATTTACTTGCTGCAATGGAGAGATACCTACCGTGTAGTATGGCTGTATGTGGTCTATGCATGGTCGGTGATAAATTAACATGCAAGGATGGTCCTGTAATGGATGGTAGGTGGTTGCTAAAACAATCTGACTTTGGAATGGTACATTAGGTGATTTTGTTGATACATAGTAGAAGAATGCGTTTGGTATTAGTCGGTGTATTATGTGTAACTGCTTTGATGGTCAGTTTCATGATACAGGAACCAGAGGCGCCTAAAACTGTTGACCAAGTCATGGAGAGTCCTAATACGCATTCTGGTGATTCCATCACATTAAGAGGGATTGTATCAAATGGAAGTATTGATTTGAATGATTCTGTTTTCTACTTGGCGGGAGAAACTAGTACACTAAAAATTGAATATGGTGGCGTACTAGTTTCAGACGCTTTTAGCGAAGGAAAAACAATTCAAGTAAAGGGCACACTATTCAAAATACAAGAGATTTGGACATTACAAGCTGAAGAAATAACTGTTGGCTGCCCATCAAAATATGAAATTGAGTGATTTGTAGAAAGCGTGTTATTGAAATAGCACCTATCTAATCCATAGATGGGATAGGAGGGGGGCTTGGCG
>CAYSJV010000018.1:0-24456 GCA_964431435.1 uncultured Candidatus Poseidoniales archaeon | reverse complement strand
AAATTCCAGCAGGTATACCTAATTCTTCATCCCCTACAGGATTACATGCATCTCTCTGTGATTTGGATACAAGTCCTAGCCATACAGACTCTTGATCCCATGTTGTTACAACTTCAATTTTTACTATGCCAAACACATCATATGCCGGTAACGAATCTGAAGTAAAGGCGGTTGTTTCTTCATTTGGTGGAATTGGTATGTCTTCCAAAGTTTCACTTCGTAACTCAAAGTCTCCTGCACCAAATATAGTGAGAAAAACTGGTAAGGCTAATACTAAACCAATTAGGAGGGGGATTGGGCGCACAAGGAGGGTAGCAGTTCCTTGTTTTTCAAATAAGTGGCATTAAACCCAATCAGAAGGGTCAAAACCTGAACCAAATCCTTCAAATTCGTCCCCTTCGATAATGTTGTCATCTTTTGTAGGGGAATTCATTTTTCCTTGTTTTTTCCAATCATCAACTGGGCCTGGTTGATTTAATCCTACCCCAAATTTATGCTTAATCTCGTGTATTACAGTTAATTTCGCTAACCATAGCCTCCTAAGACTTTGCATCATTGCATTCTTCGATAAACCATCAAACCATGTTGGTTCACTAACATGAAATGCTTGTAGAGGGCCTTCTCTTTTGCCCTTTTCTTTGTCATGACCTAAATGTAAAGACCAATCGATACCACTACGATTTAATTCCAATCTAACATTATGTAACCAAGCGTGCCAATCCTGTGGTTCATCCTCCATACACTTTTTCATTCTTTTCTGCTGCCCTAAATCTACTCTAGTTCCACTACCAATTGCAATCAAATCTCTACCATTTGGATTAATCACATTAAACATGTGACCATTTGGATTTGGAGGGAAATTGAATAGAAATTGAAAACTAGCAGTTTTGTTAGGTTGTTCTTTAATTTCTATACGCTCTGATTGTAACCAATCACGAATTTGCTTCTTGGCCTCAGAGGGAGTCATGTCACTACGAAAAAGAAGTAGTACATCAAGACAATTGCTAATTAATTTATTCTAATAAATCCATTATTTCACATTTTAATGTCTCGAATTCTTTTCCTTCAACGTCTTTACTTAATTTTGAAGTTCGGCTCGATTTTTGTAAATCTGTATGTATATCATACCATTTTGCCATTAAATGTGCGGTGATTCTAAATGAAAACATAATACCTACAAACATTACAACAAACCATACAATTTCAATCATAACCAGCAGTATATTAGAAACACTTAGACTGAATAACGATGATGCGCTAAAACCACAGAAAAATAATACTACACCAAGAATAATTGCTAATACAGAAGAAAACAGCAAATAACCTATAGCAACTACAACTAGATGATAGCTGCATCTCGCATCTATACCTTCATCTGTAATTGTTTTATCTCCTAGATACTTTGCTAATAATAAATGTAGTCCTGATGAATACAAAAAGTATGGCATCAATAATAATCCAAAGCACCAAACCAATGCCCTTGAACCTGTTACTGCAATACCATCTATTTTTAGAGAGCCCGATGAATCAAGTTGTCGACCATCTAATCCTCTTCGATCAAGAATTTCAGCAGCTCGATACGATTTTTCAAACAATTCCTTTTGCTCTTCGTCTACTGCTAATTCTCTAAATTTTCTTGCACCGATTACTTCCTCGGGCCAACTCAAATTAGGAGCATTTTGTAAACGGCCTTGAAGATGTGCTAATAATTTCCATGAATTATATTCTTTCCATGTCTCAGCACCAGGGGTTATTTCCTCAAGACTAGTTTGTACTTCATCTCTTAAAGAATATACTTTTTCTTTTTCAGGCTCAACCCAATTTCCTTGTTTTAGTTGTTCAATTTGTTCCGAACCAATGCCTTCCGTAGGTACATCAATATGTTCTTTGAATTCTATCCAAAAATCAGTTCTAAAATAATGTCTAACACGATAGTGTAATCCTACAGGAATGAGTACTGGATTGGGCAACTCTAAGGATTTTGCTAGTGCAGCAGCGGAAAGTACCGTTCTCATTGGTCCGGTTCTCATTCTTATCAAATGACTTTCATCATGTGAAGTGCCCTCTGGAAATAATGCACAAGTGTGACCTTGTGCTACTGCTTTTGAAAGATAAAGTAAACTTCTTCCGTTTAGATTCTTTGCTTCCTCTTTTGTACATCCACCTCTGATTAATTCTGCTTGTCTTACTACGGGTTGTAATGCTATTTTTTTAGCCCAAAATCTAACAAATGGGCGCGTGACTAAATCATGTCTTCCACCAACAACAAATTTTCTAGGGTGATTAAGAAAAATACTAATTGGATCGATGAATCCGTTTGTATGCCATGCTGCACATAATGAGCCTCTGTCATTAGGAATAAATTCTGTCCCTGTTACATGCACATTTCTAAATTGAAGTTTCATTGAAAATCTACATTGGGCTAATGCCACCTCTGTCCAGAAAGGTGAGCCAGGATATTTTTTATCAAAATTAGGAGCCGGAGCATCTAATAACTTTGAATAACGCATTTTCCCCGAGCTTACTGAAAGGTGAGGAAGAGGTTCCCCGTGATGATCTACCATTCCATCTTTACCCAATGACATTGATGTTTCTTCTTTTTCTATAGTCATTTTATCACCTACTAAGATAACTTTTTATCAATTTTTTGAAGATTATTCGATAGTTCTGTAAGCGCAGCGAAATCCGGTTCTTGAGGTGGACTCTTATTGGGAAAAATAATTGGCACACCTCCTCCATCGTTTTCTGTTCGCGGTATTATATGTACATGCACATGTGGTATTTCTTGACCCGCAAAAACACCATCATTTATACCAATTGTAAAATCAGTAGTTTCAAAATATTCTGATAATATTTTTTGTGTTTTTACAACTCCTTCCCAAAGTAATGACAATTGTCTATCATCCAACTTTGAAAGATGAGTGGCTGGTTGATGTGGAACTACTAATGTATGCCCTTCACTTCTTGGAAATATGTCAAGAAACGATATCCAATTCTCACCTTTGGTTACTACAGATGCGGGAATTGTTCCCTCAATTATTTTGGTGAAGAGAGTTGTGTTCTCTGGCTCCATGATATTCGCCAATACTCAAGATAAATGAACTTCACTGATTCTATGATTCGGGAGAGAGTATCCAATTACCACTTTGACTTTTTCGAATAGGCAACCATTTTACATCTGTATCATCTCTAGAGATAGAATGTTTTAGGAATTTTATATTGTTAGTATCGGGGAAATCATTTCTCAAATGTCCACCTCTACTTTCTTCTCTTGAAATTGCTGCCTTTGTTGCTGCAATTGATAATTTTAATAGTCCATCTAACTCCAGTTTATTCATTAAATCATAGTTCATTATCATACTTGTATCATCAAGTCGTATGTCAGAAATTGATTTTTGAAGGTTGTTAAGAGCAGTGATTGCAGATGTCAAACTTCCCCCTTCACGTGAAAGGCCCATAGAAGAATTCATGATATCTGATAATTGTGTAAAAACACTTCTAGAACGAAGTGTTTGGTTATTATAATCAGAAGAAAGTTGGTCTGAAATTGAATCTCTGAGTTCATCACATACTTTACTTACATTTACAGATCCTGAAAATTCTGCCTCTAATGCCCATTTCCCTGCATGATCTCCTGCAGATGTTCCTCCAGAAATCGCATCTAACATTCTATTTCCAGAAGCAATACTTGCCCCATGCATACCACTACATGCAGATTCCCCAACCGCATATAGACCTGTAAACCATCGATTCCAATCATCGATTATTGCTCTACAATTCTCATCTACGGGTATTCCTCCAAGGGTTGATTCTAATGAAGTACTAATTGGAACGATATCTTCTGTCAATGATATCCCAAATCTATTGTTAAGCATGGAAGTAGTAGATGAATACCAGATGTTAGTATCCCCATTCATTGTTTTTGCATCAAGACCAAAACTATTCCCACTTTGTGCCATTTTAATACAAACATCATTAGATGTTGATGATATATCAATACTATAATTCTCACCAGATGATGTTACTATTGTCCCACCATTCCCTATGATACCCTGGGGCAATGATGTTTTATTTCCGGATATGTAAAGGGGGGACCAAGATTGGAATTCCATATTTTTCAGCCCAATTCCATGTCCCATGGCTAATTGCATTCCCCTTCCAGAAGAGCCGTTAATATTCCAAGCCCCTCCAAAACCACCATCTGCAATAATAAGGGCTTTACACTGCATTGGAATTATTTTTCCTTCGCCCATATCTAATACTACTATGCCATTAATTTGATTTGAATTTGTAACCAAATCTAATATGAAATAATCTCCTCTTCTGGAAATCCCTCTCTTTATGCATTGTTCTTCCAATATTTGTTGTAATTGCCTTGCTGTAGAATCTCCTGCAGTCGTGACCCTTGCAGAACGGTGACCAAAAGCTGGTTCGGTAAATGGTAACCCTTCTAAATCCCTACGGAAATTTAATCCCCAAGATTCTAATTGTGAAATATGATTCAAAGCAGAACTCGTACGAATAGATACGATGTCTTGATCACATAACCAGCCGCCAGACCTAATCGTATCATCCCGATGTCCCTGGACTGTGTCTTCATTAATTGAAGCGGCAATTCCTGAGTTTAAATGTGAAATATTGGAGGCACCTAAACCGGTTGCAGATATTATACCTACATTCGATCCTGCGTCGTGAGCAGCTATCGCTGCCCTCATCCCTTCAAGTGTTCCACCAATAACAAGAACATCCCAAGCCTCCATTTCTAAGCACTCCGATGTATGGTCCCAGACAAGAGAGGAACATAAATCCGGCGATTGATATATCCGCAATTATCATGAAGGTGGAGGATTCGAGGATTGAGTGGGAGTGTGGCCCAGTTTGGATAGGGCGGCGGCCTCCTAAGCCGCAGGTCGCGGGTTCAAATCCTGCCACTTCCGCTCTATGTTTGATATATTTTAGATTATTACCAAATATATTCCTTAAGACAATTCTTTATACATTGTTAATTACGGAATATCATGGGAAGAGATGAATTAATTGATGCTCTAAATAAAGCACTAGGTTGGGAGCTTAGAGCAATTACAATGTACGCACACTATTCAGCATATATTTCAGGTATTCACCGAATACACCTTTCAGAGCACTTTAGTGCTGAATCTACAGAATCAGTTACCCATGCTGCAACGGTTCGCTCTGCAATCGTAAAACTTGGGGGAATTGCAACTACTGAAAGAGATCCTACAACAATTGTTCATACTTCCGACTATGAAACTATGCTAAATGAGGCATACACTACAGAGCAAGTTGCTGCAGACACATATAGTACTATATTACCACTTGTAGAAAATTATGGTGATACTGAACTGTATGACACACTAGAAGCAATATGCTTTGATGAACAACGCAGTTTAGAAGAAATGAGAATGTTATTAGAAAAATAATATTGACTCTTAACTTTGAATGGCTAGTTGCCACTTTTTCCCTAAATCTGAAACCTCATGTAAAAAGTTTTCAAATTGTATTCGTGGATGCATACTACGCTTCAGGTTAATGTCGCATCTTGCTAAAGCGTCTAATAATTCAGTTAGTGCTCCATGTGCGATAAGTAAACTACTTTCAGTAAGTGTTCGGTGAATTTGTAATATTAAATCTTCAGGTTGTAATGCATGTTCATCCATCAAAGAATCAAGGTCTGCCAATGCTCCAACTAAATTTCGTTTTCTTTTCCCCCCTACTTGCTCCCATTTCCATGAATATATATTTCCACGAAGCGCTTGTTCGATCATTTTTCGTGATGTGAAAAGTGTTGTCATTGTAACAACTTCATGTACACTGGATCTATTCATTGTCAAACCTTTTCTAGATATTAATTCCAAAGTAAATATTGCTTTGCGTAGATTTCCATCTGAAATATATACAATATCTTCTAACAACCCATCAACAATTTCAACGCCTTCTGCATGAGCAATAGATTGAAGAATATCTGCCATAACCTCCTTATTTACTGCTGGAATTCTAATCAACTGACAGCGGCTTCTAATTGCATCAATAATTCCACTTGGGGCCTTTGAAGTAAATATGAATCTTGTAGTAGCACCTTCTTTTTCCATCATTCTCCTCAAATAAGGTTGGCGCTTTGGTCCCAATTGATCTGCATCTTCAATTACGATTAGTCGGCTTACAGGAGCTCTTACCATATCTTTTGTAAATTCGGTTGATTCTTTTCCCGCAGGGGGTTTAGATACTGTGCTTTCATCCCACATTCCTCTGTCGAATGCAGTCAAACTTGTTCTTCCTGCTAAAGTATCTTGAGAATTCGTACCTCCTGGGCGTAAAAAATTTTCAAATTTTTGCATTGCTCCACTTTGTCCAGAAAGATCTCTGGCTTGCAAAATGTGGGTGGTTAATTCCCATGATGGGCCCAACACTTGTCGTGAAATTAATCTCCATAATGCTGTTTTACCAACTCCCGCAGGACCTGCGATTACAAGATGTGGAGGGTTTGCATCAATTGAAGATGAATGCGCAGTCTTGATTACAGGCTTTGGCGCCGCTAGTTTATCAAAACTTGTCGGGGCATGAATCGATAGCCAACTAGTCATACTAACGGCACACTATGAAACCCTAAGGTTCATGAATAATGCGTTTAAAATGTCTTTAGTTTGTATCTAATGTTTTATGGCCTGAGCGACGTGGTTTCAAGAAAATCCTACAACCACATGCCTTACAACTCATTCCTGTGGCGTGTGAAGGAAACGTTTCAAAATTACCACAAACTAAGCACTTATAATCGATCATATTTATTGCCATATCAAAATCCTCGCGAACTTGCCGAATCACAACTGTAATTTGAACCTGTTTATGTTCAAAGATGGTGTAAAGGTTCCGTCATGTTGATGTGATTAATGCAATGAGCATCATTCAAGGTGAGTTATTTGAGTGCCGAGAAACTCGTAATAGATGTTGTTGATAATGGTGGGCAGTGGACACATAGGGAATGGAGAATGTTAAGATACTTAGGTGTAGATACTAAAATAATACCTAATAATACTCCAGTTGAAGAATTAAGAAATTTAGATGGGTTGCTTCTATCGGGGGGTGCTGCGCGTGTGGGGTTAACTGGTGAATTAGGTAATTGTGGAGCTTATCTTGAGTTAAATATTCCAATTTTAGGTATTTGTGCGGGGCATCAATTTATGGCGCGATATTATGGTGGAGATGCTAGAGAAGCACCCAATCCTGAATTTGGTGCAATGGAAATAACTCTCATTAATGGTGGTGGTATGTTATTCTCAGGTACACCTGAAAAACAAATTGTGTGGGAATCTCATAATGATGAAGTTTTTCCTCTTCCTAAGGGTTTTTCAATTACTGCAAAATCTGATTCTTGTGAAGTGCAAGGAATGGAAAATGAAGAGGGAACCAGGTTTGGACTTCAATTTCATCCAGAAGTGAACGATTCTGAATATGGAAATGAAATAATGGAAAATTTTGTAAATATTTGTAAAAAATAGAATTATATTCTAATTCCTGCTTGACGTGCCAGCATTATCAATTGGCAACTTTTCTCTACAGAAGCTGCCCATTTCCATGCTTCATCAAAATTTCTTCCAACCGCATATAACCCATGCCCCCTACTTACAACAATACGGCCATTTCCTTGCTTTAATGCCTCAGTTAATTGTCTCAAATAATCATCCATATTGTCATAATCTGGATCAATAATAAGTGCCTTTCCAAATACTTTTTGTCCATTAATATCTTTTGGTTCAATAACTATCAAATCTTTTTGCAAAGAAAGCGCAACCGCATTAGGAGCATATACATGAATACAAGCGGCAGGACCATTATTTTGCAAAGAGGCAAATGCTAACATTACTTCATGTATTCTCCAATCTCTATTTGCTGCATCAGGTGCTTTTTGTCCGAGACGACCAGAGACGATATCCAATTCTGACAAACTACCAAGCACTGCTTCATGACGACTGGAGTGAAAAACACCAGCCTCATCTGGATTTAGAAGTGAAATACTGCCTTGACAAGAATGTACAAGTCCATCTCTATGTAGTAATCTGCCTAACCTTACGAAATCTCCTACAATGTGAGATGGTACTACAAATCCTTCCTCTACTATAGGTGGATGAGGAGTGTTTTCAATTTCTTCAATTACATCTGCAGCTCCAGACATTCCTTGCCGTAGTCGTTCAACTTCAGCTCGTAAACGCTCTAGTTCTATTTCCGCTGATTCTGAAGATTGAGATTCTTCTGCCGCTTGTTGAATAAGTTGATCTGTTACTGTATCTGTTTCTGAAGTTTGGTTAGCGGCCTTCATCAATATTTTATCCATAATTGCATCTTGTTCATCATCACTAACTTTAGTTTCCTCTGTAGAAGAGGAGGATTCTTCGTGATCAGGGGGAGGGGAACCCCCTATTCCGGGAGGAGGAGTGTTTCCTACACCAGACGGTGGTCCTGGTGGTGGTGAATCTAATGGTGGTCCTGGTGGTGGTCCAGATGGTGGTCCAGATGGTGGTCCAGATGGTGGTTCTGATGGTGGTCCAGATGGTGGTCCGGATGGTGGTCCGGATGGTGGTCCTTTGGGTTCTGAAGTATTACCAAATGCAGAAGAAAACATATCTCCTGTTTCAGGATCTGCCACCCCTTTCTTACGCTTCGAGCCGCCCTTTCTAGCCATGCCAATACAGTAACGGCACGGGGCGTGGTTAAATACACCTTTCGTGTGAGGTGTTTTGGCTCCTGTGGTGTAGTGGCCTATCATGCAGCCCTGTCACGGCTGCGACCCGGGTTCAAATCCCGGCAGGGGCGCATTATTCATTTTCCGCTATAATATGGCGAAATTGGTGTATTAAAGCGATATTTGTTACCAATTATGCTTTGTAACAGTTCCACAAATTATGCAATATACTTTAATTCCATCCAATCTCTTGGGAATGCCAGCTACATCTATCTCTTTACTACATGTCTTACAATTTACAGTCAGCCCCATAAACATCCCCTATATGCTGTCGAGAGGTAGGCATGAATTAAATTTTGCAGCCCTAATTAATATCAAAATATATTTCAAATCGGACAAATGTAGAAGTAGAACTGTATGATTTTAATGGCTCAATAATTATTTTTGTAGTAATATGTTCATTAAAATTATCTAATTGCTCCGAAATTTCTGATTCAAGTGTTGTTATTTTTTCATCATTTACTAGTGCCCATCCCCGAATTAATGATGAATTATTAGTGGACAATAACGGAAATAAATGATGGATATGTTGCAAACTGTCATGGGGAATATTTACCAATAATAAATCCATTTTTCCAGTCAAATCATCCCTCGCCGATAAATTCCTTGCATCAACAACCTCTATCTTAGCAAAATTTCCGATTTCATTATTTGAATTAAATCTCTTTTTTGAATGTTTTTCTATATTTTCTTTGAGTAATTTGACCGCTTCAGGATTTATGTCACTTGCATATAATCCTCCAACAAGGTTCTTTTCAGAAATTAGCGGCACAATAGATGGGCCTACTCCTGCATATGGGTCTGCTATCTGAAGTGGCCTGCCTAGTTTTTCTGAAAGGATTTTTGCAGCGTTTAAAGTCCCAAGGCGTTCATTAGATAGGCGAGGTGAATAATATGCTTTTCGGGGATCAACTACAATCTCATATCCATTTTCTCTAACAGAAGTTTTAGTTGATATCTCAGACATTTCTGTCAAATCAATTGTCTTAATCTTTGACGTATCGAAATTTTTTATTGCCAATGGCGTTAATTTTCGAATCCTATATTCTCCAGAAACTCCGTTATCTAGTAATGCGATTCTTGCATTAGGATTTTTTAATATCATAGCTCGACCTAATTCTTCTGAATATTTCTTTACTTCTTCCTTGATTTTGAAAATTATTAAATCACCTATATGATCATAAGATTTCGGCCAATATGCCTCAAACTCATCAATTATTTCTTTTCCAATTATATCTTCTAAATTATCAAGATAATGAGTGTTTTTATTTTCTAATACGTCCAATTCAATTATCGCTAAATCCGCAAATGGTTCGGGTAATACAAGAGGGGTTTTATCTGAAAGAGGTATTGCCCTTTCAAATTGATTGAGTTTGTTAATAGGAACTGTAGTTGCAAGCCAGCCCAATTTCCTTAGTTCCTCAATCCAAAAAGATGTTTGTTTGCAGGGAACGCTCAAATGACGCATGGGTCTCAGCGAGTCGAAGAGTATCAGTCGTTTGACTTCTGCGGAAAGGTGTTTGATAGATGAGTGGTTTGTGGTTGATTGGTATAGGGCCTGGAAATTCTGAATTGTTGACACTCAAAGCAGTAGACATTGCTAAAGGTTGTGATTTCCGTTTTTTGGAGGGGTATACCGCATTATTAACCGAGGATGATGAAAAGCAGATTTCGAGTTTGGTTGGAAACTGGGAAAAATTAATGCGCCCAGAAATTGAAAACCCAGAACATCTACTAAATTTAGCTAAAACTTCTACAGTTGCTTTGTTAATAGTAGGCGATCCATTGCAAGCAACTACACATGTTGATTTACAATTGCGATGTAAAGAAGAAGAAATTGAATGCAACATTGTTCCGGGAATTTCAATTACTACCTTGATTGGTATTACTGGATTACAAAACTATCGATTTGGAAGACAAACTACACTTGTTTATCCATTCAACAAATACATACCCACTTCGCCTTATGAAACAATAGTTAATAATTATGATAATGACTTGCACTCATTAATTTTATTTGATTTAGATCCGAGTGGGAAGGGTTCAGAAACACAACAACCGATGAATGGCGAAGAAGCCATAAATATTCTGTTTAAAATGAAGGAGATCTCTCTTCTAGAACATGGGGGAGAGGGGTTTTCTATTACTGAAGGTAATAATGCAGTTCTGTGTTGTAATCTAGGATTAAGAAGTCAAAAAATAACTTACACTTCTCTAAAAATGATTGGTGAAGGAATCGGGTGGAGTGATGATGTTTTAATGGGATGTTTGATTATTCCTGCAAAATTACATGATGTAGAAAAGTTGGCTTTAGAGCGATGGGCTTACACGGAATAAATGTTAGGGGTGTAGTGAGAGAGCATGGCCGGTCCGTCTAAAGTTGAGTTTCCAGGGGGAAGTAAACAAAAGATTAGATTGAGGGGCACTAAGTTGGCTTCAAAAGATATTAAACAACGATTACGAGTTAATTTAGATAAACTATTAGAAGAGCCTGAAAGTATTCTACCTGAATATTGGGGGCCTTCTAGATTAAAGTGGATGCGTGCAAGTCCTGTAAAAAAAGTTCTAGAAGACATTAGAAAAATTTTGTTACGTAGAAATGACCAAAAATGGCTTGGGAAAAAAATGGTCAGTAAAAGGTTAGATCAAGTTGCAAGAGCTTGGGCCGGTTCTTTAGTTGCTGCAAATTCAAGTGATTTTACAATGGTGTCTGTATTCAAACACCCACTTTATGGGAATGCTAGTTATATCCGGAAAGGAGATGCAAAAGCGCCACATATGGCTGGTGTACAAAATCACCACAACCCAAGATTGAGAATGTTACCCTGGGAAGATTATGCAAGAAGGGGGTGGTGGTTTTTTTCATGGAAAGGTGGATTTGTTTGCACAGGTAAAGATCCAATGGTTATCGAAGAATGGGTAAGTGATAACCTCAAAAGAAATCCGCTCAAATTTAAAATGATGGAAATTGATGGAGTGAAGGTATACTGCACAGATGATATTGCCCATGATGCAGTGTGTAAAGGAGAAGTTTGTGACATTGGTTATGCTAGATTTCTTTTTGATGATGAAATTATTGTTGGCATTTCAGAAAAAGAATTAACAAAAAAATCTGATGATGTTTTTATGCTTCAATTTGCACTTGGTGTTATGCCACCTAGAATTTCTGATTTTGTAGAAGTAGAATTTGTTTGGACTCCGGAAAATTGGCCTGATGAAAAAGTAATACCTGAAAAATCAAAAGAAGCAGTGAATGAAATATTACTTGAATGGATGAATTTGGCAGGAGACGAAAAAAACATCCCTATTAATTGCAAAAAAGCAATTTTAGAGGGTTTGGAAGAAGGATATGTATTAGGAAATAAATGGTACTCCTTAGAGGATAAAAAATTATTTCTTAACGATCTTAGTGGGGGGGATTTAGAAAGAAAAGCAACACAAATACTCCTTGAATTACTCGATGGGCAGGGTATGAAAATAACAAATAAAGGTGATTTAGTTTGGCTTGAGTCAAATATAATCAATACTGAAAACAGTACAATGCATTCTATACTATCTGCTACATTTGAAGAATATGGAATTGAGTTACTAAAGGAAATGTTTGAGACAGATGATGATATTATTGAAGATTTGTTTAATGAGCAAATCAATAAGAGCGCATCCTTTGGTAATTTTTTGAGAAAAGTTAGTGAGAAATTAGTGCATGATGAAACTATATCGAAGTTCCCAGAATTAGAAGATACCAAGAATATGTTATGTCATAGCACTCACAAACTAGTATTAATTGCCCATTCAGAAGGGGTTGGGAAATCACAATCAGTTGCTATGAAGATGAAAAATAGTGTTTCAGAACAAGCACTTGCTTGGGCATGGTTAGTTGTTGTTGGAAAATATAAAGGAAAAGAATGGAAGTTTGAACAAGCTGCTAGAGATAAAGGAAACGAATGGGTAATTGTTGTTCAAGAAGTTTGGGACAAAAGTAATGATCTTGTGTCAGGGGATGTAAATTCAAGCAAATTAGAAAAAGAATATTTAGATTCGCTGGAGAAACTATCAAAAGTTATTGGTTGAACAATTAAATTTGATCAAGGGCATTGGATAAATCCGCCCATAAATCATCCACATTTTCAATACCGACACTCATTCTTACGAATCCAGGCCTAATACCTGATTCTAATCTTACATCCTCAGGAATAAACATATGACTTGTATTGAAAGGGCACTCCACTAATGATTCAACTCCTCCCAAACTAGTTGCTTCTAAAGGGATAGTTAGTTCACTAATCAATTTAGTTGCGGCGGCATCTCCTCCCATCACTGTAAATGAAAGCATTCCTGTCCCATTCGGCATAACTCGGTTAGCAACTTCAAAATCAGCATGATTTGATAATGAGGGGTGTATCACTGTCTCTACTTTTGGATGTGCTGCTAATTTGTTTGCCAGTTTCTCTGCATTTGCACAATGTATTGGCATTCGAACTGCTAAAGTACGCATTCCTCGTTCTAATAAGTAACATGCATGCGGATCTGCTGAACCTCCAAAGTGTACTTTTTTGGGGAATATTTCTGCAATTAAATCGGCTCTACCAACGACTGCCCCCCCTATAATATCAGAATGTCCTCCAAGATACTTTGTTGTAGAATGAATCACCAAATCACATCCAAACTCAATTGGTCGACATGCCCATGGTGTTGTGAATGTATTATCAACGACTAACAATAAATTATGCTTTTTTGCTAATTTAGAAAACTTTTCCAAATCACAAACCTTGAGTACTGGATTTGACAATGTTTCGATGTAAAGCATTTTTGTATTCGGAGTAATTGCTGATTCGTAAGATGAAACATCACGCATGTCAGCCATAGATACATCAATTCCAAATCGAGGTAAATCTTCTGTCAAAAGTCCATATGTTCCACCATATACATCTGGGTTAGCAATTATATGGTCTCCGCTTGATAATAGCCCAAGTAAAACAGTAGAAATTGCCGCCATCCCACTTGAAAAAATTTCTCCATCTTCAGCACCTTCGAGTGAGCAAATCTTTTTAGCAACAGCCTCAGAATTTACACTTGAAAGTCGTGCATAAAGTAACGTATGCTGTGCTCCTGCTGCCCATCCTTTGTACCTCTCTTCATTTAGACGGTAAGTGCTAGACAAAAATACGGGGGTATTTACTGCCCCTTCGATGTGCTTAGTTCCACTATGAACTGTTTTTGTTTCGAAATTGATGTTTTTATTCTCCAATTCATCATCCACCATATATGCCGCCTAATTACCCGAGTTTGAAGAATGATATAGTCAAACCGATTAAAAAATAATTGTTGAATTTTTAAAAACTAATCCAAGACTGGCTTTATCTGGATATACCAAACTCCAAACATCAATAATAATGATGTTATTAAATCCCAAATAAAATGCTGCTTGGTTGTCAATATTGAAATACTCATTAAAACCCAAAGTATCCCAAAAAGCCATTGAAGTGTTGGTTTTTCATGACACCACCTAATTGCAAAAAATGTAATCAATCCTGCCTGACTAACGTGGAGGCTCGGCCATGAATTAAATGGGGTATCTAACATCCATAATATCTCAAACAATCCATCATACCACCCAGAATTCATTGCTAGTTCTTCAATCGCTTGTGAACGGATATGCACTTCAGCTGGAAGTAATATAAAGAAAATGTGTGCAACGTATTGGGTAACAATCATTGCCTGACTCAATATTAAAATTTCTTCTCTTTTATCTGAGGTATTTGTAAAAAAAGGTAGGGGGTAAAACACAAAAAATAGTGTGTAGTAAAACAAAATTGTCCAAGGGATAAAGGGTATTTGGAAATCTAAAGCAAAAGATGGATCCCATATCGTAGTACCTCTATAAGCCATTAATTTGTTAACTATGATGTATATTGGTGCCATTAGCAATATATCTAAAACACCAACTGTAATAAAAAATCTTAATCTATTATCTATGTGTTTTAGAGCAGGGTTCCAAATTTTCCAAATGCCCAAAAATCCTTCGCGCATTGAAACTCACCTCGTGCGCCAAAGCACACTAGCAAGCATGGACTGCCTTCAACTCATTTAACATGAGTGATTAGGTATTAAGTTTCAAGGAACTTATCTACTGTTTTTATCGCTTTGAACTTGTAGACGAATTGCTTGAGCTGTGTTTTTTGCAGATTGCATTGTTTTTCTTACACGTGTGCCTGCTGCACTGTTACCACGGTCATGTTTTTCAGCATCCGCTAGTGCTGCATTCAATTCATCTATCATCCCTTGTACCATATTTGTTACTGACATAGAACAAGGGCGGGACGACCACGCTCATATTAATTGCGCTTAGATATGTACACTAATTATGCATATAATGCTCCTTGAGTTGAGGCGAAATTCCCGCAGGAAAGTGGGTTCTTTCACCTAATCTCGTAGTTATATGCTTAAACCATCACCAGATTCTTCTTGTTGACCTTGAATTATAACAGATCCATCTGCAGATTTAAATTGGCCTGCTTTAATCTCTTGGGCATGTATTGAAATTTCGCTTTCTGATGTTCGCGTTATCATTTGTCCATCACCTAAAGCTGCATCAATACTCTGTGTTACTGCTTGTAGTGAATAAAGTGCTTTGTCTCTATGACCCTCACCTATCGAATGATCTGAATATCTTGCCTCTTCGAAAACTGATAAGAATTCTGTAAGTTCGTTAGCGGGCACCATGTAAAAGGCTGCCATTACTGCTGCCTCAAATTCACGTGTTGTTTCGTAAACTTTCTTCATCCAGCCATATCTTCTAAAGTGCTTAACAAGTTGTTTATAGCAATTGAAAATTACTGCAATATATTCGTTTGCTGCTTGCAACTGCATCATTGTATCAGCTAAGATACCACGTAAGATTTCTACACGTCTACGTTCTTGTGAGCGCTTATACAATATTGCACCGACTATGGCTGAAGAAATGAGTATAATTGCAATCATCAAACCAACTTGAGGTGTAAGGAATCCTTGAGTATCTAAAGATGCAACTTTTGTATTCAACTGCATTTCCCCTGTAATATTATATTCTGACTCAACGAATTTCATTGAACCAGGGAAGTAAGCAACTGCTTTCCATAATCCAATGCAAGTCTTACCCCCACACGAGGTTCCTGTAAAATTCCAATCAAAATCAGCAACCCCCTGTTCATTAGTATATGATGAAATTGTATCATAATCAACCCACACTTGTTCTTCACTATCATAATACATGATTACAAATCTCACTTCTTCATTCTCAATTGCAAGATCTAATCGATCTCTTAATACTGCAACTGAACCACGAACTAGATCCCCCTCATTGTATCCATTACCACTCACATCAAAACGTTCCCATGCGTCTTTAACTTGCATGTCCACTCTACTACGAACTAATATTGTAATATCGTCAAAAGAGCCGTTCACAGTTGCATCGGTATCACGATCGCAGCCTCCTGAAATTTCTTTATCCGGCTCATAAGCAACACGTAATGTTCTGAAACCTTCTAAGTTACTACCTGATTGACCAATTGGTTGTAAGCTAGGGTTTTGATCCCTGTCTGCTGAATACCAATTTGTCATTCCAGTTTCTGGATCTGTGACCGCTCTAGCAACCGGCCGTGTGTTAATCAATGGGTCAATGTAAATATTCAAACAATCACCTATTGGTAATCCATTACTTTGTTTGAGTATAGCCTGTATGTGGTAGTTTTCTTTGAAATACAATACCGGGTAAGATGTTCCATTTGGTGCAGTCCATGTTGCAACACTATTTTTGCCAGGTCCTACTTCAGTAACTTCTAAAGTTGAGTTAGAATATACTGAAAATACATCTGAAGTGTCATCACTCATGTACCTAAATGCATCATTATTATCTGGAGCATTGTAAGTAACTGTGACTGTAACTTTACCTGAGCGAACACCTTCTAATGGACAAGAGATTGAATAATTGCCATCATCATCTGTTAATCCGGGTGCACAAAATTCTGGCTCTCCAGAGCCTGTGTCAAGTACATACATAACTCTAACAACTCTATTTTCTAATGACTTGCCCATCTCATCTTCTAGATGGCCTGTGATTACCATTGGCTTTTCTTCAACCATCCCCGTAAGTGGATTAACTTCGCTTGTGTATACCACTTGATTGTCTAACGATAGTGATGTTGCGCCTATCAAAGAAAAACCATTTACGTCGTATTTCAATACTTGACGATAATGACTGCTGCCTGGATCAGCCATACATGGATCCCAAAGACCATTGTTGTTGATGTTGTTTTCAACTAGTGGATCACAGCCTTCATTTGGCAGGGCTTCTTCATATCTAAGAATTACATTAACTGGACCAAATCCATCTGGATATAAGAAAGATGTAGGGTCTTGGCTCAATATATTCGGATTAAGTGGGACGATATTTGATTTCAAACAATTAGTACTCTCGTTATATCTATCCAACAAGCCATCTTGGAATCCAATCCTACTGAATGGATCATTTATATCTAATAGCCAGCCTACATCACGGTCCCAAAATCCATCCTGTTGTCCACTTACTTCAGTTAATATATTGGTTGAAGAATCTAAGATGTGCGTCTTTTCATCAATCATACATAATTCACTTGGAAGTGTAATTATACCACCATTTGGATACACTGTTGCAACAACCTGACGATGATATATGTCTGTGAAATCTATTCCCTCAAATATAATATCGACTAAGCCTCCATCTGGTGGACTCAAACCATGTAAACCATTTTCACTAACATCGGGTATCCCTGGAGTTGAATTATCATCCAAAACTTGGGCAGTAAATGTCCAGATATCTCCTGTAGATCTTATATTTGGTGATGTTGATTCGACATAAATAAATGTCTGTGATGATACCCATAATTCTTGAGATGCGTATGCACCTTTCAACAATGTATTTCCAAAGAACTCGAATGTTAGATAGTCCGGCCCAAGTTCATGATCTGCGGGTAAATCAAATGGTATTTTTAGAACTCCAAACTCATTCGTTCGATTAAGTCCACTTAGTCCCGATTGGCCAGACCAAGACCAATTGACTGGAGCATCTCTTACTGGTTGTAATGCATTATCTACAAGCCTAGCTTCTACAAATGTAGTCGTATTCCTATACAAATTAGGAATTGATGTTAATTCAAAGTCAGTAGTGCCGACTACTGTTAAATTTACATAAGCACCGGTATTTGCTAGAGTGGTTGTTAAATTACCAGTGTAGTAATACTGTGAATTAGTAAAGTCCAATCTAATGCCATATGTGCCTGCTTGATATTGAGTATACCATGTCCAATTTACATCAAATACTGCCTTTCCAGGATCATTATTTGCAAGGTCTTCTCCCTCAAGTTTAGGTAATGCGGTATATGCCGTTTCTTGTTGTCCAATGAAAATTCCATTTCCATCCAAATCAAGTTGAAGAGAGACTGGATCTTGTGTCCAAGGGTGATGTGTGCGATTAGAAATTTCGCCAATTACCCTGATTGTGTCTCCTGTATTCATTTCGGGTATAATCTCACAACGTACACCACTCGATGGATCTGCTGGGTCAATAGCACCACATGGAGGTAAATTGTCATCTCCTCCATTTTGCATCCTTATTCTCCAATGAGTATCATTACCATTTACAAATGGTCTGATTTTCACCATCTCACCTTGTAATGATGCTGGGTCGCCGTCCCACAGGTTTGGATATGGTTTGAACGAGCGAACCTCATTAAATGATAATCCTGCAGCAAGTAATGATGGTTCTAGGAATAAAGTACTCCAAGCTCCAAAAGTTCCATCTCCATTATTTATGGTGCTATTCCACCAATATATTGGAGTAGTTCCGTCAAGAATCATGTCTGCTTCAACATACATTCTATGCATTACTCTAATTCTGAATGGATCTGTTTCATCATCGTGTAAATATGGGAAAGGCCATTCTCCTGCTAAAGATGAATTGATCTTTCCTACAAATTCCAAATCACCAGGAGGCATTGATGTATTTGTATAATTATATCTTCCTTGTACCTCATGTTCTTTTGTTAAATTATTCCATTGTACAAGTTCATAACCTCCGGGTAAAACTCCTACTCCGTTATCAATTGTTGAATTATAGCGAACTTGTTTCCATTCTCCTACAGAACCGTTTTCTTGAATGAAACTTACTGATGACCACCCATTTGAATCTGCTCTAAATCCTTGCCCAAAGCCATCAAATGTTGTTGGGTGTGAACGATTACCGAAAGGTCCTCCACTTACAGTAAATGTAATTGGAGAATGTATTATCTTATTATCAAAAATACCTCTTTCCCAATCAGCGGTATAATGTGTTTTGAAATCAAGCCAAAGAGGCTGCTCATCAGAACGGAAAAATGTCCAAGAAGTATAATCAAGTGTTAAATTCGCTTCAATTCCAACATCGTAAACAGCAGATGTTGCACCATTAAAAGCAAACATCTCTGTAACTTCAGCATATACCTCATAAGTCGTATTATCTCCTACATGTATATCTTCTGGATACAAGAATTGACCTACTGTAAAATTACCATTCAAATCTGTAAGAACATCTATTGTCTCTATCGCTTCAGTTTGATTTTCTTTCCAAACGACATGTACCTGAACTGGTAATTGATATGCAGGTTGGAGTTGTGTCGCTCCTGTGGGCATATATTGTACATTACCTGAAAATAAAGCAGGTTTATTTGGTTCAGACAACCAAAGCGTTTCCTCAGTATTTAGTGTAATAACCGTCAATAATTTATCATCTTCATCTGGAATACAATCATTGTCAGAATCCCAATCACTACTGGTGGTGCCATTAACACCCCAACACCACTGGCTAGAAGAATCTACTATGTGCCCTTCTTCTAAAACATCATAATCATTGTCTTCCCTTGTATCATTGTCATCATCACTGTCAATTACATCTGGTCCTGTATGTGGATCGTTTGGATTTGCTAATCCATCATCACCACCGAAATCATCGTGATCCCAAGGGTTTGTCGATCTGGATGAATATCTGCGTGGCCAAAGTAATACCTCGTCTTCATCTTTCATTCCATCTTGATCGTCGTCTTCATCTAAATCATCTCTCAGACCATCATTATCATGGTCGAAAGGTGCCGTAATTGAGACTAATAATTCATCATCATTAGTACGTCCATCTCCATCCCAATCATCATCCTTCCAATCACTTATTCCATCTTCGTCATGATCCCATGGAAATGATTCTTCACCAGTAAAACATCCTGCAATCAATTCCTGAACTGCATCAAGTCGCCCATCGTTGTCATCATCAGGATCTTCTGAATCTGGAACACCGTCATTATCATTATCCACATCATAATATTGAGGTACATACATCCCTTGGCTCATTACTCCTCTGTCCCATACAGGTTGATACCACCCATCACCATCAACATCTGCATCATTACCATCATCATCATTATCATCACAATTGGTACCTATAAAGAAATTATTCTCGATTGTCCCCGCATCATCATCTAAATCAAAATTCGTATCTACTTCAAAATAATCCCAAATACCATCATTATCGTCATCAACATCATTCCAATCATATATTGAATCATAATCATCGTCGAGGTCTACGGTATCATTTGTTCCATCGCCATCATTGTCTGGTGAAACTTCATCTTCAATTTGGTCTGCTCCTACTTCATTTGGGAAAAAGTCTGCATCCACATCAGCAAGCCATTGCCAAATTCCTAAATCTAAACCAAGCCATGTAAGGAAAAGTGCACGGTTATGATCGACATCATCGTAATCAACCGCTGCTACGACTTGTCCATTAAACTGAATTTGATAACATTGTGTTGCACACGTCCAATTACCATTAGAATTTGCACCATTATATCCTCCTTGTGTAAATACGGGGTCTGGTCTAGTTGAATACGGAATACCAAAATTAGCACTAGTGCCTGTTAATGGCATATGATAAATTGCAGCATAAAAATATCCGCAAACCAATCCAGACGCAAATTGACCACCCGTCCAACCACAATCTCCAGCTCCAAATGTTCCCCCCATCTTTGGGTCATTGATATCGAGTTGTCCATCATTTCCTTCATCTTGGTCCCACCAATCAGGTAACCCATCGCCATCTTGATCTGTGTCTAAACCATTTACTAAAGAATCACCATCGCCATCTATATCCCAATCATTTCCTCCATTATATGGACTCCATCTGGAATACAGGTACCAATACATTTCAGGTACTGATCCTGATGTTGCGGGTGTAGTTGTACCATCAAAGCCATTGTAATTGATAACTATTGAATCAAATGGATTTGTTAAGAAAGTCATATTCCAATGATCGTTGGTTGCGTCTACATACGATTGTGTGTCACTACTTCCATCAATAACATCTCCATCTGCTTGAGGGTACCATCCTGTGTAAAAGCCATCAGTACTATCAAAGTCTACAATTCCACAGTTTCCATCATCTGGATCATATAAATCTGAAATACCATCATTATCATCATCCCAGTCAATATCATTTTCAAGACCATCTCCATCCATATCTGAATCAATGCTATTTGGACCATCGTCTCTATACTTACTTCCATTCAGTACATTTAAATCTCCATCATTATCTAAATCACAATCTGGATCTATATCTATTGGATCTGGAATACCGTCACCATCATCGTCAATATCATCCCAGTTGTTTATACCATCTCCATCCCAATCATTATTTCCAGAGTATGATGCACGCATAGTTATGCATTCTGATGCAGATGCAATCGAAGGATTGTAATTCGGATTATTTACTAATCTTGAAGGATGGTGAGAACCTAAAGTAGGGCAATTCCAACTACTTAGCTCACTTGTTTTTGATACAAGATATGAATCATTTTCATTTTCAATTCCATCATTATCTATATCAAACGCAATATCACTTACATTGAATTGAGTATTGGGTGGATTGTCTGGGTTAGGTGATCCTCCCAAATCAAGGTCAAACCAGTCCCAAACTCCATTATAGTTTTTATCAAAGGGTCTCCATCTATCATTATCAGAGTCCGAGTCATAATCAATTTCACAGTCAATTTCACCATCTGAATTATTATCTTGCCCTGGTATCTCATAAGGTGATGTATCTATACCTGTATAATCATTGAGTCCATCATTATTTGTATCTATGTTAACACACGTATCTTTTATTCCATCATTATCATCATCAGGATCCCACATGTCTAACAAATTATCATTATCATCGTCTGTATCCGCACTATCGGGAGTTCCATCTCCATCTGTATCGGGATCTAAGAAATTAGGGATGCCGTCTCCATCTAGATCTCCATCTCTAATTTCAGTAAAAGATGCATTGCCACTTGTTTTTAGATTTTCCCAAGTAACAAAATTAATATTTGAACTATAAGCTTTGTAAGAATCATAAGTCCAAAGTGTTTGGGCATCCCATAATCCCCCTGAACTTGCAGCACTAGAAACTGTGGCATCGTAAGGGTGCAGATCTTTGTAATCGAGAACACCATCGTCATCATCATCAGGGTCAAAATAATCCTGAAGTGTGTCGCCGTCAAAATCACATGGCCATTTGAACTGATCTATTCGACCATCGTTATCATCATCTTCATCATAACTTCCTGGTCCACTGCCATCTATATCTTCATCTGGAACACCGTCATTATCGTGATCCCATGGGTGTTGGTCTGAAAGATATCCTGGCCCTATTGCTTGTCCTGTTCTTGGGTGAATTGTTGTTGAGTTCACGAAACGATCAGTACTAACATTACGTGGATCATATCCTTGAGATTCTAAAAGTTCGTAATCAATCGGGCCTTCTAAAATACCGTCATTATCATCATCAAAATCAAATTCGTCCAGTATTCCATCGTTGTCGTGATCATAAGGTTCCGTTCCAAAGCAACCATCAAATCTTTCTAACAAATCATAAATCCCATCATTATCATCATCCAAATCTTGTAAATCAGATATTCCATCGTTGTCGTGATCATTAGGTGATTGTTCTTCTACGAATATTCCATATTCTGCTGGAGCTTGGAGATTAAGTAAACTCAAATCTGTTATTTTTCCGAGCATAACCCCTGGATCGGAATATTGAGGATCGTAGAGGGCAGGGTGTGCGCTAATTCCTTGCATACTCCCCATACCTCCAGTAAATGTTCCTTGGCCACTTTGAGTTTCTGTTTGTACGTCTAAAGGTGCAACATTGCTATTTTCTATTTTGAAATACTCAGTATTTACGTCTTCTTTCATTGATGCTAATCCAGCTCCAAATGCTGCAAATATACTTCCACAGAATATCAATACCAAAAATATTGAAAATGCTCTCTGTCGTGATTCGTCTAATTGTTCGGCTACAGTTCGTTTTAGGGTCATAGTGCTCACTCCAAGCATGGCATCGAATTTGCATGCATATATGAACGCGCCGGGCATATCATTGAATAGTGTATCATGAAGAGTTTAGAATATCAACTGAAAAAATGTGGGGCACCTCCGGAAGCTCACCTCCGGAGGCGCCTGTTATCCCCAATTTGGGTCCTATCTGACAAAATGGTTAAGCCCACTTAACTCTCGAAGATGTCAGCGATACCATCACCATCATCATCGGGATCTAGGTGATCTTCTACACCATCATTATCAGCATCGAACTGTCCGGTTAAATCGTTACCGTCATTGGCTTCAAACCAATCACTAAGACCATCGTTATCATCGTCAGTGTCTGATAGATCCCAAGTACCATCATTATCATGATCATATCTGTAGGTTCCAAAAGCACCACCAATTTCGTCAACGTCTAAGATATTGTCGTTATCATCATCAGTGTCTTCACCATCATTGATGTAGTCATTGTCATGATCTCGCCTTAAATCTTCTCCGTTTTCTCCAACGTCTTTGTGGTTGTCAATTCCATCGTTGTCGATGTCCAGATCAAATGTATCTACAATGTTATCATTGTCATGATCATAGATGTCGGTGTTTGGATCTCCGTCTTGCAGTTCTTGCTCGTCGTCAATACCATCGCCATCATCATCATTGTCTTCAGCATCATTGATGCCGTCGTTATCATGATCCATTGCGGTATCATTTGGGTCTGTCGGATTGGAATCCTGAGAGTCTTGGATACCATCATTGTCGTCATCGAAATCCTGATCGTTTGGAACGCCGTCACCATCGGTGTCGGTGTCCTGATCGTTTGGAATTCCGTCTCCGTCCATATCAGTATCTTCGCTGTCTTGGATTCCATCGCCATCGGTGTCTTGGTTTCCGGCTTCCTGATCGTCTTGAATACCGTCATTATCATCGTCGGTATCTAAGTCGTCTGGTATTCCGTCACCATCGTTGTCATTGTCGCCGTTTTGGTCTTGGTTGTCGAGCTGTTGGTCTTGCTGCTGATCAGACTGTTGCCCTTGTTGGCCTTGTTGGCCGTTTTGGGTTTGACCTTGTTGCTGGGAGTTTTGGCCGTTTTGGTTTTCACCATTTTGGTCTTGTTGTGATTGCTCACCTTGCTGACCGCCTTGTTCTCCGCCTTGTTGTTGTTGGCCTTGTCCGTTATCTTGCTGCTCACGCTGCTCACGTTGTTGGCCTTGCTCGCCCTGCTGACCTTGTTGGCCTTGCTGACCTTGCTGACCTTCCTGGCCTGACTGTTGATCTTGTCCTTGACCTTGACCTTGCTGACC
>CAYSJV010000017.1:15452-24646 GCA_964431435.1 uncultured Candidatus Poseidoniales archaeon | reverse complement strand
ATATTTCGATGCTACTTTCCACCCGAATGGTAAAACAACTTCTAATTGTGGTAATGACAATTCAAAATGGTGTCTACCGAAGGAAGCAGAATTAACAATAAGAAATGACAATGTAGGTGAAGACAGTTTGGATACACTTGAGTTTTGGGCCGATAGGAGATCCGATTTATTCATTCATTATCATGAAGATCGTTCAAATCATACAGACAAAGAAGAGAATTATGGCAATATTACTGAATCACATGGTTGGATTAGAGATTTGCCTGCGGGATCAATGAGTGTGGATGATATAAACAGAATATACAAAATGCTAGGATATGCATCTGAATCTAATCTGCCTGGAACAAAGCCAACTAGATTATCTATGATATTAGGAATTAAGAATTTCAGTAAAGATGTATCGGCTAATGATGACGATCCAAATTTACCAGTAAATCCTGAACTATCTAAAGCACCTACATCACTTATCGCCTTGATTTCTAAAGATAGGATAGAGAAAGTAGAATATGATTCGTGGTTTCAAAGATATGGTGCACCTCAAGATCATAGACACATTCATTTTGAAATTGAAAATATACCTCACGTAGTATTATTGTATGGTAGCTTTGAACTGGGAGATAGTGATGAAAAAAGAGATTTGTTCGACGACCCAAGTTTGTCGGCATTTAGTAGAATTTTAGATAATACAATATTATCTGTTGTTGACATAATTTTGGACATCGGCTCAGTATTAAATGCAATTCCTGAAGCAATAGTAGACACATCTGGTGGAGATGGAGGAGATATTACTTTGGAACTTTTAGATAGTATTAGAGTTTCACATGCTCCTGAATCATTAGGAAAAGCAACATTGAATATTGGAAGTGGACCACATCCAATTATCGTGGGTGAAGATCATCTCATAATAAGTCAAGATTTGGATTTAAGTCCCATTGATGGTAGAATGGATTTTGAAAAACCATTAGTTGGTGCAGCAGTAAGTGTACAATTTACAGGGTTATCTTCGTTCTTCCAATCATATGATGGAGATACAGATGCCAGAGAATTACGTGTACTGATGGAAGGTGGGCAGCCGTTCCGCTTTGATTATCTGGAACATCATAACAATACCCTCGATGCAGCAATGTTGCAATCAGTCAGATTAGATCACATACCATCTAATTTAAGTGTGCAAATAACTCCCGAAATTATGAATTATCATGCAGATAAGGAGATTGGTAATATAACATACATCGCTCAACAAAATGAGCAACGGAATGCGCTAGTACTCAAAGGATTACCTGAAGAATTTGATTTGTTTGTGGGCCAAGAGGTTGGCTTTTCTTCAGAAACCCCATTGGAATCTATTGCAATTCAGATTGCAAATTCTACCGACGCCTTAACCATGGATGGAGACCATGTTCTGTTTTGGCAAGATGGCGATATCTCAGAAGCAAGTTTGTCGGTTAAAATTTCAGGATTAACCAAGGCTACTTGGCGCTCTCCAAATATTCCAGGTGCAAAAGGACCAGACGGTTTAGCAAAGATTACTATTGAAAGACCACAGGCAATAGAGTTTAATGCAGTATTAATTGACGAAACTAATTATCTGAATAGGCATTTAGGACTAAATGCTACTCTTCAATTTGAACCATTGCCAGCAAACATATCCCTTGATATCCCCACAGAAGCTACCAGTAACGATATGACATTACCCGATTTTGGTAATGAAAGTGGAATTCAAGGATTCTCTAATTTTCTTGGAGGTTTAGTTGAATTTGGTACGGGATTAAATGATATGATTGGCAACCTTACTAGAAATTTTTTGGGTGCAAGTGATGGTCAAGAAAATTTCACATCCACACTTGATTTAGCAGTAGATACACCCTTTGATTTAACGATGGAAGCAACGAAAGGAAATTTTGTTAACAACATCCCAGAATGGAAACACGGTATTAGTGCGAAATTTAAGGATAGAACAATGATTACCTTGAATCATACAAGTATAAACATATCTGCATCAAAAATATCTGAACTCGAAGAGATACTATATGATGGGATAGTAGATGATAATGAAAATGCCCTTTTCATTGAGACTTTAGAAGAGATCATAACTTTCCCAGATAAATTAGCTGAAGTGCTTGATGACGGTATTATCTCAGAAGAAGAAGCCATCGGTATCGATAAGGTTACATTACGAGAAAAAGGATTAATCTTACACGATGAAAGATCTTACCATATTAGAACATGGTTACCTGAATTAGCCCCTATAATACACATTTCTTATGAGTATGAAATGTTAGATGATAAACCAGCATGGAGTTTAGATATCAATATGGAGGATTGGAAACCAAGATATCCAGACCTTGAAATTAGTGCAATGGGATTGTCTGGTGTTGACCTCGACTTCAGATTTAGTGGGTTTGATACAACAAAAGAATCGGATATTGAAATAGAATTATATCTTATTTCAGATTATTCATTTGTTGTGCCAAGAGTAAGTGTAGATATGCATTATTCACTTTCACAACCCCTTGATTATGCGTACCTTACAATGTTGGATTATTCTTCTAAACAAAGAATTGAAACTATGATTAAAGGAGTTGCAAAAGAGGCAAATTTGGCTGCGACAATAGGAGATATTTTACTGATTGATTTTACAGTACCCGATGATGCAGCAATGGATGGAAAATCAGCAGAAGCTTTGATGTTACAAATGACAAGGTATGTGGACAATACATGGTGGCCTGCTACGATATTTATGAGGGATTTACCGACTCAAATGAGTTTGGCGACTCAACCAGCAACAATTTTTGATATAACCGAAAATATGGCATTCCAAGGTTCAGCCACATTAGAATATAATTCAAATGGAGATAACATGGATCTATACATATTTGCTAATGGGAGGGCTATTGATTCAAGAGCTGATATGCTTTTAATCGCCGAAAATCTTGCTAGAACGACCAGTATAAAACCTACTGCAGATTGGGGAATGAAATTAGACTCTTCTGGAAATGGCATTGGAAAATTGTATTATCGTCAAAGTGAAACACCTGTGCAACCTGGTGTGAAAATTGTATTGATGGAAGCTGTAGGTGAAAATATCAAGAGTGCCACAGTACACTCATATTATGTTGCGAATTCGTACCCAATTGTAGTAGTACAAGATATCACAGGAGGTAGAATAATAGTTACATCTCAAGCAGATATAGAAGTATTAGGTATGACTTTTGATGGTAAAGGTGTACTCGTAGATACACAATTTACAGGATATGTACCTAGCGCATCGAGTTTTGGAGTAAATGGTATTTCAAGTGATTTGTCATTATTGAACACGTTAACCGGAGGTGGGGCAAAAACAACACACATTTTGTTCCCAGAACCAATATCTAGCGCAATCGCAACATTGATTGCAACTGCATTAAATTGAAGGGGGAATGAAATATGACTGATGATGAATTAGAAGAAGGAATGTTTACTCTAGTTGGAGATCCAAATAACCCTTCATTATCTGAATCTGAAATTTCTAATGATGAAGAAGAAATCGAAATTAGTTTGAGTGATCAAAAGGGGATTTCTAGTGATGAAGAACTTGCTGAGGTTGCTGCTGAAAAATTACAGGCAATTGGCGAGGCAATAACTCCTATGAGGCTATTAGTTGCATCAATAGCAATGCTATTAATTCTCTCCAGCATATTTGCAACTTATTACTGGGTTATACCTAGAGATAATGTCGATGTCGAAACTGTGTATATGCAAGGTGGAGGTGGACATGTTGTTCTATTAGAAATACATAACAAAGGAAGTCGTTCAATAAGTACAGTAAGTGTAGAGGTGTTTTTCAAAGAGATGGATGGAACTGTATTAAATGAGTCATTATTCTATGCAGAAGAAATAGTACCACACACGAGTAGAGCTAGTAATAATCTCGAATTGATTGTCCAAGGTGCCACTGTCTGGAGTACATATACGATTGAAATACAGCTAAGATATCAAGACGGAAATGATGAATGGAATACAGAAGTATGGGAACATGAAGTAGGCGAATGGGTTTATGAATCATTTAATGATGAAGCATCTCAAGACTTTTGGATTTGGTAAAATCAAGGCTCATGTAAACCCAAGCCATAAAGTCAACCAGTTATTCGCACTAGTGGGGGAATTACTGTGAATAGATCTTTTACTGCCATTTTGATGTTGTTAGTATTTGCATTAGCTAGTTTCACAGCATGTATCTCAAATCCTGAAAATGACAACGCACCTATTGCTGAATCTACTCTTTTTAATGATAAAACATACGAAACCATTATTCCAAACCCAGATTTAATTAAAACATTTCAAAGTAAACTGGGAGAGCCTGTAGATGAAACGATTAGAGATGAAGAAGTGTGGACTCGATTAGGAATATATTCAAACGAAGGAATAGAATATACTACTACTCTTCCCGAATGGACTCTTGAACCCCGCGAAAATATTCGTATGCTTATTATTGATGGAGAGACTTCTATAACTTATGCTCGAGAAAAAATCATGGAAATTGAAGGTCTTATTACTAGAGAATATATTTGGCCAAGTGGGTTAGTTGTACAAGGAACTGATTCCATGTTAGAACAGATTAGTCAAGAAAAATGGGTTTCATCAGTACATAATGTTCCGATTGCGATGGTATTAGAAACAAAAATTCTAGAACAATTAATTACAAATTCTGAAATGGATGTATTCGATAATACAATGATAAGAATAGAAACATGGAGGAATGAATATACTACTGGGTTTACGCCATCATTTTCGTTAAAGGATAGTGAAGGCGGAGTCCTTTTAGCAAATGTCGATGTAATTGCAAACAATTTTCTTAGCGATTACTCAGTACTAGAAGATGGGCGAATACAGGGGATATTAGATGAAGGATTTGATTTACCAAGAATTCTCAATGATCCAAGCGTTGCTTGGGTTAAATCTCCACCTGTTTGGATAATTGAAAACGATTATGCAACTTCAAATATGCAAGTACAATATGTTGAATCAACATTCAATATTGATTTGAATGGAAGTGGGCAAATTGTAGGTGTTGCAGATAGTGGAATAGACCATGATCATGGTGACTTTGGGTCTAGAGTAATAGGAAAAGTCGATGTGATAGGAGATGGTTCTACTGCAGATCAAAATAGTGGACATGGCACCCATGTAGCTTGTACAGTACTTGGAGATGGAACTAGAGATTCAAGATATGATGGGGTTGCTCCAGAAGCACAATTGTATTTCCAAGCGTTGGAACATGACGCACAAGATACATTCTATTCTCCAAGCCTTAACTCATTATTCAATTCAGCATATTCTGCGGGAGTTAGAACTCACACTAATTCATGGGGGGATTACCAAAATTATGGCTCCTATACCACCGATAGCGAAGATGTGGATGATAGAGCAAATGCATATGACAGATACTATAGCGGTTATGATGGATTGACAATCTTGTTTGCGGCAGGAAATGATGGCCCTGGTGCTGGAAGCGTGTCACCTCCTGCTACTGCAAAAAACCCAATCACAGTAGGAAGTACACAAAATAGGTATTCTGGGGCAGGCAACATCATGCAATCATCAGCCAGAGGTCCTACGGATGATGGGCGAATAAAGCCAGATATTATGGCGCCAGGGGGGTATGTTAGATCATGCAGAGCTCAAGAAGCACAAGATACTGGAGGTTCAAGTTGGCAAAGTGCTTGGTATCTCGAATATAGCGGGACCTCGATGGCTGCACCTAATGCTGCGGGTGCAGCGACTCTAGTCAGGGAATATCTAGAAGAAATTGCACAAAGGTCAAGTCCTCAAGGTGCTCTTGTGAAATCTATGTTAATTCTAGGTGCAGATGATATCGGAACCCGTGATATTCCAAATAACAATGAAGGTTGGGGCGAAGTAAATTTACGAAATACATTATCTCCAACAGGAAATAGGGGGATATGGGTTGATGATAGAAATAGTCTTTCAGCAGGAACTAGTAGAGACTTTTCACTTAATGTAACTCAAACAGGTCAGCCACTCAAGATTGTTCTTGCTTGGTCAGACCATCGCGGCTCTCGATTTTCAAGTAAGCAACTTGTTAATGATTTGAATCTAGAATTAATTGCTCCTGATGGAACAACATATTTGGGAAATGTCTTTTCAGGTGGACATTCGGTTACAGGGGGGGTTGCGGATGATACAAACAATGTAGAAGTTACTTTAGTTGATTCAGCAGTTAGTGGGATATGGACTGCAAGAGTGACTGATGTTAATCATGGAGGGCCTCGTGCTCAACAATTTGCAATTTCAGCAAGTGGTGTTGGAATAAACGATTTGAGACCAGATATGGCAGTAATTCCAGGTACAATACAAGCAAGCGCTGAAATCCCTCAAGTTGAACAAGAAATAACTGTAAATGCACAAATAAAAAATCTAGGTAATGCACCAACTAATGATTTTGACATAAAGATGGTTGCAGATGGAGTTGAGTTAGACACCTATACAATTTCAATGAGTCCCGGGGCTACTAGGACTATTACGTGGTATTGGACACCCACTAACTCAGGTTTAAATTCAATAGAGGTATTTATTGATCCTGATGATAATATAGAAGAAATTAGTGAAGCAAATAACGTAATGAGTGGAAGTATTGATGTTACAACTCCAGGTGTTAAAGTTGAAACTGAGTCACCAGTATATGTTTTGCAAAACGCAGAGGATAGCGGTGCATCATGGGCTTTAGAAATAACAAACACCGCCTTAGTTGAGACCGATACTGGAATCATAGCATCTATGCCTATTCGTAGATCCGATAATGCACAAATGGATTGGGCATTATCCTTCTCAGTAACAAATCACACATTGGATGGGTTAGAAGCTGCTCAAATATTCCTCACATTAACCATTCCAGCACAACAAATTCCTCCATTACCCGGAACTTATGACTTTATTGTTACTGGTATTGATGTTAACAACGGTCTTTCATATCCGTTAACTTTGTCGATGGTGGTACCCGATTTACCAAAATTCAGATTAGAAAAATCATTCAATATACTTTCAGTATCTCCGAATAATCCAACAACATTCACAATCAATGTTCTCAATGAAGGTAACTCAAAGATGGGATATGATTTAACATTAAACTCACCGTCAAATTGGCAAACTGGATTTGATGATTTAGGATCAAATCCAGGTGCACCTTCAGGTTCAACTGGGTTACTTGATGTTGACTCGTTTCGTACAATTAGTATCACAACAATTCCACCGGTTAGTCTTGTTACTGCAGGAACTAGTCTTACAATGACTCTAACTTCCACATCACAAGATGAAACACAAAGAGTGTGGACAGAGAACATAAACATGGTTGTGGCTGAATATGAAAATGGAAATATTGAGTTAGAGACAACTGTTGGTGAATTGAATCCAGATGATAGGGTTAGTTTATCATTTTCAATAATTAATACAGGGAATAAAGATACATCGTATACTCCAAGTGTTGTAGCACCAGGCGGTTGGAATTCAATCGGAACTCTAAGTACAATTACATTAGAGTCTGGAGAAAATAGTGGTTTCATAATTATTTTGGAAGGAAATGGATTTGCAATCAGTGGAGCATTAACAATATACGCAACTAGTGAGAATGGAAACCAATTAACATGGGTTGGGCAATTAAATGTGAAATCGGTCGCAAAAATGGATCTTGATTTCTTGTATCTAACAATGCCAGATGGAGAACAACATGCGAATACATTAGATGTCAGTTCTCATCCTATTGGAGAAGTATTTAGCTTGACTTGGTTGATTACAAATTCTGGTCAAACATCGTGGAGCCCCACAATTCAGATAGATATTCCAGCAGGATGGTATGGCGAATGCGATAATATTGCGAAATTAGATCCTAGTGATAGTGCAACAATTGCATGTAACATCATCATATCTGAATCTGAAATTGGTGGAATGCAAAAAACAGTGAGTGTCATTGTGTCTGCTGATACTAAAGAAGTTACTGATTCTGTATCATTAGTTGTAGAGCAAATTAATAAATTAAGTTGGGTAGATATAGAAGTACCTAAATTAAAGCAGGGTGAAGAGAAACTAATTTTGATAGATGTAACAAATATAGGTAATACAAATTTCAGTGCACGCATAGATTTAGAGAAACCAGAATCCTGGCAAGTTGCGATTCAAGATTCAACTTTCGTTGTGTTAGAACCAGGTGAAAGTAGGAGATTAAGACTAGAGGTTACGCCAAATTCTGTAGATGGAGGAGAGATAATTCTCAAAGTAAGAGGTGGAAGTGATATTGATGGCAATGAGCACACCATCATATTTGATGAAAATAGTGTCGTGGCACAAATTTCAACAGAGGAACAAAATTCAGGAAGCTTTGCACTGGTTGGAATTCTTATATTGCTAACCTTTATTGGTGCTGGTGCTATAATAGCCATAACGATATTAACAAAGAAAAATAAGAATACCATGAATCTTAGTGGAAGTTTCCCTCCACCGTTAAAAGCACCGCCTGCACAAGCGTTCAGCAATGAGCAAGGACCGCCGCCATTAGCAACTAACCCCCCTCCTGTGGCAGCAACTCCTCCTCCTGTGGCAGCAACTCCTCCTCCTGTGGCAACAACCCCGCCGCCACTGATAGAAGATAACACAAATGATGGATAAATTAAAATTATACTAAGAAAAATGCAATGCAAGAGATTTTGAAGTGACTGCTACGTGAGGATAATGAGATGCGAGGAAAAATAAGCCAAAATAGGCCTGGAATTAGGATATTTAGTGCCACTGTGCTAATTTTGACTTTACTACTTTCAGCCATTCCCCCTGTGAATGCAGTAGTTGGGGGCCGAGATGCACAAGTTAGCCTATCGTCTTGGCCAACAGCACAAACTGTCGATCCAGGTGAGACTGCAGAATATACTGTTACAATTCATAATGATGGCTCAGATGATATCATTATTACTTCACTATCTACAGATAATAGCTGTCAAGGATATCAGAGTACAATAGAGCAATTACCACCAAGTACGACGATACCGGGTGGAGGCAGCGAATCAGTAACAATGTATGTGAATGTATCATCTGCATCAGGGTCTGTGGTGCTCAAGGTTGCAACTGTAGAACCACTTACGATGTTCTCATCAAAGGCAGATGATGAAATGGATAAACTTGCAGGAGCATCATTCACGCCTCTACGATCT